>RFVJ01000072.1 GCA_009928125.1 Betaproteobacteria bacterium | reverse complement strand
GCGCCGGGAAACGGAATCAGCACATTGGCCATGGTCACGTTGATTTGCGGTTCCTCTTCACGCGGTGTGACCATCACCGCAAACAAGCCCATCAACAAGGCCACGATGGCCAACAAGGGTGTGAGCGCGTTGTTTTGAAACTTAGCCGCCAGTTGACCTGCAAAACCCAGTGCGCTGGGGCCTGGTTGCTGATCCTGATGTTTACCTTGCGACATGTGCGCCTTTCATGCCAGCTTGAATCGCATCCACTGCAATACCTGCATGCCAGGCGCAGCTTGCAGGGCCACACCGGTGCGCGGCAAATCCAATTTGATGCCAATGGTTTGGCTGACGCCGTCTGCATTCGGCATCACTTGCATGGCCACGGGCTTGACCGTCTCTGTGCCCATTTGAATTTGAATGTCTTGCAATTTGGGCAAGCTGTTTTTTTCTGAAGCAGGCCACTGCATCACCACCCGCAAAGGCTGCGGCGCATAGACCGTCATCAATGGTTTGCCAGGCAATGCCAAGTCACCGGCTTGCGCAGAAGTTTCTAGCACCCATGCGTCATAGGGCGCTGTGATTTTTGAATAGCTTTGTGCCACTTTGGCTTGCTGTGTTGTGGCTCCTGCGCTGTCGCGTCCCGCTTGTGCTGCTTTGTATTGCGCTTCCGCCAAGTCGAGTGCAGCAGCACTGACAAAACCCTGAGCTTTCAAATCTTGCGTCCGCTTGAGTGCAATTTGAAGTTGTCTGAGTTCTGCATCGCTTTGTTGCAACTGGGCTTGGCTTCTTAACACACCCGTTTGGGTTTCTCTGTCGTCAATCGTTGCCAACACTTGCCCCGCTTTGACGCGGTCCCCCGCTTTCACATTCAAGCTGAGCACTCGGCCAGCAATTTGCGATGACAAGGTGCTTTGCATCACGGCTTCCACTACGCCATCGATGTCATTGAAATTGGAAACTGATTTTTGGCCGGCCGCGATCACTTGGATGGCAGGCCCGTTTGATGCAGATTGCGTTTGTGCGTGCGCTAGCGCAAGCCCCAAGACCATGCCCAAGAGCAACCCCAGGCCCTTGAAGAATGAGCGGATTTCAATGTTTGTTTTCATGGCGTCTCCATCGATGACTGGATCTTATCATATACCCCATGGGGTATGCAAGCATTGACAAAAAAGCCTGTCGCAAAGAACAGGCTCGGGGCGTTTGGAGGTGCGAAGGCGGCTTAAAACGGAATGTCGTCATCCATGTCGTCAAAGCCACTGGCGGGCTTGGCCGCGGGCTTGTTGGCTGGCGCACCGGCTGCTGGACGCGGGGCGGTGGCAGGGCGGCGAGCAGGGGCGCCACCCTCTTCGTCACCTCCGCTGGGACCGCCCATGCCTTCGCGGCCGCCAAGCAATTGCATTTCGGTGGCGATGATATCAACCGTGTTTTTCTCAACACCGGCTTGGTCGGTGTACTTGCCGTACTTCAAGCGGCCCTCGATGTAAATGGGGCGGCCTTTTTTGACGTATTCGCCAGCGATCTCGGCCAAACGGTCGTAGAAAGTGACGCGGTGCCATTGCGTGTCTTCGACCGTTTCGCCAGTGTTGCGGTCTTTGCGGCGACTGGTGGTGGCAATGCTGATGTTGGCCACAGCCTGGCCAGAGGGCAAATAGCGAATTTCGGGGTCACGGCCACAATTGCCGATCAGAATGACTTTGTTGACGGATGCCATGTTTGTTTCCTTGAAATTTCTTGAAATGAACGTTGCAATTATGCTTGTTAGCGGGCCGGTGCCTCAATGGGTGCCATGAACCATGCAACCAAAAGCCAGACCAAGGTGGCCAGGCCGCACACCCCAAATAAAACCTGCGCACCCCCTGCTTTCATGAGGGCGCCACCTGCCGCGCCACCTGCAAAAAAGCCCAATGACTGCAAGGTGTTGTAAAAACCCATGGCGGCGCCGCGTGCATGGGGTGGCGCGGCACGGGACGCGATGCTGGGTTGGCAGGCTTCCAAAATGTTGGAGCCGCAAAAAAACACAAACAAAATGGCAGCCAGACACCACACATCGGGTTGACCGCCCGCCACCAATGCCAAACTGAACATGACCAGTGCAATGACCAAGGTGGCGCTTAAGAACACTGCGCGCAAGTAGCCTTTGCGCTCCAATGGAAAAAGGGTTTTGCCCATGACCAAAAATCCAAGCGAGACAGCGGGCAAATACACCCACCAGTGGTGCTCTTTGGCCAGACCCGCATCCACCAGCATTTGCGGCACCGCCACCCACATGGCCAGCATCACGGCATGCAAGACAAACACGCCCAAGTTGTTGCGAAGGGACGGCACATGCGTCAGGACTTCCTTCAAACTGCCTTTGGGTGATGCTGTGTGTTGGGCAGGCTCAGGGGGTACCCACCAAATGGCCACCGCCACGCCGCCCAAGGCCAAAACGCCCGTGAGGGTGAACAAGCCAGGCAAACCTGCCACGGCATTCAGAGCGGGCGCCACGATCAAAGACAAAGCGAACATCAAGCCAATGCTGGCACCAATCAAGGCCATGGCCTTGGTTCGAACCACATCGCGCGTTTGATCTGCCAGCAGGGCTGTGACCACGGCCGAAACAGCCCCGGCACCCTGCAAGGATCGGCCCACGATCAAGCCCGATAGGGAGTCTGCCGCAGCAGCCACAAAACTTCCAGCCGCATAGACCAACAGACCAAAGACAATGACTTTTTTGCGCCCCAATTTGTCGGACGCCGCACCAAAAACCAGCTGCAAGGCCCCCTGCGTCAGCCCATAAATGCCCATGGCCAGACCGACCAGGGCCGCATCGGTACCACCGGGGTATTTGGCCGCTTCGATGGCAAAAACCGGCAAAACCACAAACAAGCCCAACATCCGCAGGGCGTATAGGGACGCCAAAGAAAAGCTTGATCGCTTTTCAAAGCCGGTCATCAGCGAGTCAGCGCTGTTGAGCGACGGCGTCAATGTGGGGTTGGAGACAGGTGAAGGGTTTACATGCATAAGGGTTATTCTGAGCCCTGATTGTCCCCGATTCAGAGGGCATTCCCAGTCAGACGTGATTCCTTGACTAAATCAATCAAGTTGTTGGCCAAGGACAGTGACGACAATTCATTTTTGAAGTTAATATTCGTCCGGATCAAAATTTTGCAACTTCATTGGAGATTTTATGAAACAAACCAATCGTCGCGTTTTCATGATGCAAGTGGCTTTGGGCGGTACAGCCTTGGCCGCTACACAAGCGATGGCGCAAGCCATGGTCAACGAGAAAGACCCCCAAGCTACCGCATTGGCATATGCCGCTGATGCTTCCAAAGTGAAAAATCCAAAGTACGCTGCAGGCCAAAAATGCAGCAATTGCGCGCTGTACCAAGGCAAGCCTGCTGACGCAGCCGGCGGTTGCCCCCTGTTTGCGGGCAAGCAAGTGGCCGGCAACGGTTGGTGCTCTGCTTACGCCAAAAAGGCCTAAGCCCAGGGCCATCCGCCAACCCAGCCACCTTCAGGGGTGGCTCACAAAAAGCCAGCGTCAGCTGGCTTTTTCATGGGCCCAACGAACCCACCTGCCCGTTTCAGATTGGGAGGGCGAGACAGGTCGGTCTGAACTGGCGATAATCGAGGGTTTTGTTTGGCACTCCGATTTTGAACGCTCCCAACGCCCCCGCTAGTTTGACCGCCTTGGCAACCCCGCTCAGTGCCATGGACAAAGTTCGCCAGTTAGAGGCCGAATTGGCTGCGGCACGGCACGAAGCGGCATTGTCTGGCTTTGATGCACAGTCAGCAACCGAGGTCCACCACCATGACGGTGTCTACCTGGCCAGCGCCCTGCGCCAAACGCACATCAGCGTGCGCGGCGCCCGCACCCACAACCTCAAAAACATTGACCTGGACATTCCTCGCAACCAACTGGTGGTCATCACGGGGCTGAGCGGTTCCGGCAAGTCCAGTTTGGCCTTTGACACTTTGTATGCAGAAGGTCAGCGCCGCTATGTTGAAAGCTTGTCGGCTTATGCGCGCCAGTTTTTGCAACTGATGGACAAGCCCGATGTGGATTTGATCGAGGGCCTGTCGCCCGCCATTTCCATCGAACAAAAAGCCACCAGCCACAACCCACGTTCTACCGTGGGCACCGTGACCGAAATTCACGACTACCTGCGCTTGTTGTTTGCACGCGCAGGCACACCGTATTGCCCTGATCACAACTTAGCACTGCAAGCGCAAACCGTGAGCCAAATGGTCGATGCGGTTTTAGAACTTCCCGAAGACACGCGCCTCATGATCGTGGCGCCCATTGCGCGCGAACGCAAAGGTGAGTTTGAGAAAGTCTTCGAACAAATGCAGGCGCTGGGGTATGTGCGCTTTCGCATCAACGGCGAAACCTTTGAAGTGGAAGATTTGCCCACCCTGAAGAAAACCGAAAAGCACGACATCGATGTGGTGGTGGACCGGCTCAAAATTCGCCACGAAGACGATGCGCCAGCGCGCGATGCATTGCGCCAGCGCATTGCCGAAAGTTTTGAAGCCGCCTTGCGTTTGGCAGAGCAACGCGCGGTCGCGGTTGAAATGGACACGGGCAAAGAACATTTGTTCAACGCCAAGTTTGCATGCCCTGTCTGTCACTACGCGATCACCGAACTTGAGCCGCGACTGTTCTCGTTCAACTCACCCATGGGCGCCTGCACAACGTGTGACGGCCTCGGCACCACCGAAGTGTTTGACATTGACCGCGTGGTGGCCTTTCCTTCTTTGAGTTTGGCCAGTGGTGCCATCAAAGGCTGGGACCGTCGCAATGGTTTTTATTTCAGCATGCTGGAAAGCTTGGCCAAGCATTACGCATTCGATGTCGAAGCGTCCTTCGAATCTTTGCCCGACAACGTGCGTCATGTGATCTTGTGGGGCTCGGGCGAAGAAGACATCAAGTTCAGTTACATCGTGGAGTCGGGTGCATCACAAGGCAAACGCGTCAGCAAGAAGCATCCGTTTGAGGGCATCATCCCCAACCTCACGCGACGTTTCAAAGAAACCGATTCCAGCGTGGTGCGAGAAGATCTGGCGCGCATGCGCAGTCACCATGCATGCGCCGATTGCAATGGCACGCGCTTGCGCCGCGAAGCGCGGCATGTGCGCGTGGGCGAGGGCGATCAAGCGCGGGCCATTTACGAAGTGAGCCACGTCACCTTGGGTGAAGCGCAAACGTATTTTCAAAATTTGAAACTGCGTGGCGCCAAAGCCGAAATTGCAGACAAGGTGGTGCGCGAAATTGGCTCGCGCTTGAAGTTTTTGAACGATGTGGGTTTGAACTATTTGAGCTTGGACCGCAGCGCTGACACTTTGTCGGGCGGCGAATCCCAACGCATTCGCTTGGCCAGCCAAATCGGTTCTGGCCTCACCGGTGTGATGTACGTGCTCGACGAACCCAGCATTGGTTTGCACCAGCGCGACAACGACCGCCTCATTGGCACGCTCCAACATTTGCGAGACATTGGCAACAGCGTGCTGGTGGTGGAACACGACGAAGACATGATCCGAATTGCCGATCATGTGATCGACATGGGCCCGGGCGCAGGCGTTCATGGCGGCCGTGTGATGGCGCAAGGCGCTTGCCAAGACATCATGCAAGCACCCGATTCATTGACAGGTCAGTACTTGTCTGGCCGCAAAGCCATCGAAGTGCCCGCCCAACGTCACGCGCCAGGCAAAGACTGCATTGAAATCATTGGCGCCACCTTGCTCACTTGTGTGACGGGCGTCTCGGGTTCGGGTAAATCAACCCTGGTGAACGAAACCTTGTACACCGCCGCAGCGCGCAGCATTCACCGCGCCCACGAAGAGCCTGCAGCCCACGAAGACATATTAGGGCTGTACCACTTTGACAAAGTGATCAACGTGGACCAATCGCCCATTGGCCGCACGCCGCGCAGCAATCCTGCCACCTACACCGGTTTGTTCACGCACATTCGCGATCTGATGACCGAAGTACCCGCCGCGCGCGAACGCGGGTATGGCCCAGGCCGTTTCAGCTTCAATGTGAATGCCGCCAATGGCGGTGGCCGCTGTGAAGCCTGTCAAGGCGACGGCATGGTGAAAGTAGAAATGCACTTCTTGCCGGATGTGTATGTGCCTTGCGATGTGTGTCACGGTCAACGCTACAACCGCGAAACTTTGGAAATTTTGTACAAAGGCAAGAACATTGCCCAAGTGCTCGACATGACAGTGGAAGCCGCGTTTGAATTTTTCAGCGCCGTGCCTGCCATTGCGCGCAAGTTGCAAACTTTGCTCGATGTGGGCTTGAGTTACATCCGCTTGGGCCAAGCGGCCACCACTTTGTCGGGCGGTGAAGCCCAGCGTGTGAAGTTGGCTTTGGAGTTGTCCAAGCGCGACACCGGTCGCACCTTGTACATCTTGGATGAGCCCACCACCGGCTTGCACTTTGCCGACATAGCGCTGCTGCTCAAAGTGTTGCACCAACTGCGCGACGCAGGTAACACCATCGTGGTCATCGAGCACAACTTGGATGTGATCAAAACGGCCGATTGGTTGATCGACATGGGCCCTGAAGGCGGCTCGGGTGGTGGCACAGTGGTGGGCGTAGGCACGCCCGAAACACTGGCGCAAAACCCTGAGAGCTTCACTGGCCGTTATTTGAAACGGCTCTTGGAACAATAAATCAGCTTTGCGCTGCGGCTTTCAAGACATCGCGGGTGCGCATGGCTTCGTTGCGCGCAGCTTGCGCAAAATCGTCACCCGATGACGCGTACAAAATGGCACGCGATGAATTCACAATGACGGCACCGGTGGTGGCGCCGTGACTCTGGCGATATCCGGCCTGGATGGTGGCCACCGCATCGCCGCCTTGCGCACCCACACCGGGAATGAGCAAGGGCAAGGTGGGCGCCAAACTGCGCACACGTTCAATTTCTGCAGGGTAAGTTGCGCCCACCACCAAACCCAATTGACCGTTCAAATTCCAAGGGCCTTGTGCCAACTTGGCAATGTGTTCGTACATCAAGGGCTGGCCTTCCACGGACGCCAAACGTTGGTTCTGCAAATCATCGCCGCCAGGGTTGGACGTGCGGCACAACAAGAACGCGCCTTTGCCGTGGTATTTCAAATAAGGTTGCACCGAGTCAAAGCCCATGAAGGGCGACAAGGTGACGGCGTCAGCACCATATCGCTCAAAGGCCTCCTTGGCGTATTGCTCTGCGGTCGAGCCAATGTCGCCGCGCTTGGCATCCAAAATGACAGGCACATGCGGCGCATTGCGGCGCATGTGGTCCATCAGTTTTTCCAACTGGTCTTCGGCGCGGTAGGCCGCAAAGTATGCAATTTGGGGTTTGAACGAAATGACCAAATCGGCCGTGGCATCGACCATCTGCGCGCAAAAATCATAGATCTTGCTGGCGTCGCCCTTCATGCCCGCAGGAAATTTGCTGGGTTCGGGGTCCAAGCCCACGCACAACAGGGAGCCGTTTTGGCGCTCGGCGCCTTGCAGTTGTTCTAAGAAGGTCATGCCCTGATTTTAAAGGCTTCAAACGATCCACCTCAAGAAGACGGCATCCGGTGAAGCAAGCTCGACTGTTTGCCCCTAAGATCGACCTATGCACTCACTCACCGCGCGCCAATGGCTGGTCTTGGCTCTTCTCACCGTTGTCTGGGGCCTGAACTGGCCCATCATGAAAATGGGTGTGACAGGCTTTCCACCTCTGACCTTTCGCTTCATCTGCTTGCTGATTGGCACGCCTGTGCTGGGTCTGGGGCTGTGGGCCATGAAAGTGCCCTTTCAAATTCCCAAGCAACATTGGCGTGAACTCTTGGTGTTGTCCATATTCAACATGTTCATTTGGCATGCCTTGATCATTTTGGCCGTGCAATATTTGTCCAGTGGCCGCTCAGCCATCTTGGGTTACACCATGCCCATTTTTTCTGCGCTCATTGGCGCTTGGGTGTTCAAGCATCAATTGGCCCATCGCGCTTGGGGCGGCGTTGCAGCCGCGGCATTGGGCGTGGTCTTGCTGCTTTGGCATGAGTTGTCTAATTTGTCAGGCAAACCCATTGGGGTGGTGTTGGCGTTGATCGCAGCCAGTACATGGGCCTTGGGCACCCAATTGTTGCGCCGCACCAGCATCCCATTGCCCACCCTCACATTGTCTTTTTGGATGACGGCCATGACCACCGTGGTGATGGGCCTCTTGTCGTTTGTGTTTGAGTTCGAGCGCTGGCAAGAACCCAGTGCCACACACTGGGCCGCCATTTTGTACAACGCCGTGTTGGTCTTTGGTTTTGCGCACGCCGCTTGGTTTTACTTGGCCCGCAGTTTGCCGCCGGTGGCCTCCACCTTGAGTGTGATGATGATTCCCATCTTGGGCGTGTTCAGTGGCGCATGGGCTTTGAATGAAATCCTGCATTGGCAAGACTGGGCCGCGATGGCTTTGATGGTGGTCTCGATTGCCAGCGTGCTGTGGCCAGCCAAACCCGCGCCAACTCAGGACTGATCAAGACTGAACCAGGCTGGCCGCTCGGCACAAATCGGTCCACGCCTTGGCTTTGTCGGCCTGATTGCGCAACAAATAAGAAGGCGGGTAGGTGACCACGACAGGCACACCATGGAAACTTTGCACGTCTGATCGCAACTTGCCCAAGGGTTCGGTGCTTTGCAACAACGCCAACGCCGCTGTTCGGCCCATCGCCAAAATCACTTTGGGCCGCACCAAAGCCACTTGCCTGGCCAAATAAGTGGCGCAATGCGAGACCTCCACTTGGCTGGCGCTGCGGCCTACAGGCGTGCGGCATTTGAGGGCATGCGTGATGTACACATCGGCGCGCGACAAACGCAAGGCCTTCAGCATGTTGTCCAGCAATTGACCTGCAGGACCTGCAAAGCTGGTTCCTGCTTTGTCCTCGTCTTCACCCGGCGCATCGCCCACCACCATCCAGTCAGCGGTGGCAGGGCCTTCGCCTGGAATGGCTTGTTGGCGTCCTTGGCTTAAACCGCATCCTGTGCAAGACAACACGGCCGATTGCAGGGCCGCCCAATCCATCTGCGCAATGCCCTCCGGCAAAGCAGAAATGTCCACCACGGGCACCGTGACCATGTTGGGCGGTGACGCTGTGGACTGAACAGGCGAAACGGCAGGGACGGCCTTGGACACAGGCGTGGGTGCAGCGGCTTCTGCAGGCACTGTCGCCGGAATCTTTGACTTGGGCATCCACACACGCACGCCCATCTCGGCCAGCATCGCGCGCTGGCGATCGTCCAATTCAAAGCGGGTGTCCATGTCGTGGGGGTCGGTCATTGGGTAGAGTTTAGTGCCATGCGCATCACCACGGCAGCTTCGCGGCTGCTTCTGCCCACAGGGTAGTAGTCTTTTCGCAATCCCACTTGTTCGAAACCGAAGGCTTGATAGAGCTTGAGGGCGCGACCCATTGATCGCCGGCCTTCAAGCCTTGAGCCCAATTGCCGGCTTTGAATGCATCTCTGAAATTGCCCAATGACCAAGGATGAGAGTAAGACAACTTTTCCACAGCCACCAAAGCCTCCACATCGGCCTCTGTCAATGGGGTCAATTCAACCGTGAGTTGGTCTGTCACAAGTTTTTGGCCCAGGGTCAGCGCCGTCATGACCCCTCCGGTGCCAGTCCTGCCAATTTGGCCGCTTTGATTGCGTCACGCTCGGCGGTGGTTTGCGCCACTTTGTCGCGGATGTAAAGTGGCTGCACGTCGGCAGGGTCAACCGCTTTGCCAGCAAGCCACAGCGCGGGTGCCAAGCGCAGCAAGGCCAAAGCATGGGGCATGGCGGGCACGCACACCACTGGTGAACCGCTGCGCTTTGCCAAAGCTTCAGAAAAAGCGTCTGCGTCAACATCAAAACCATTGCCTGCCAAAACACCCGACAGCGCATGCGCAGTGATCAAGGCGTGTGCCACTTG
>RFVJ01000071.1 GCA_009928125.1 Betaproteobacteria bacterium | reverse complement strand
CTGAAATATTTAACCCTGGGCGTGTTGTTCGTGAACGTATCGATTGGTGGAACACTCACCTCCTTTGCCGCACCACCTGTGTTGATGGTGGCCAGCACGTGGCAATGGGACTCCACTTGGATGCTTCTGAATTTTGGTTGGAAATCGGCTGTGGCGGTGGTCCTCAATGCCAGCCTGGCAACCTGTGCTCTCAAGCCTTACCTTCAAGCAGAAGCGATGGCCATCCCCAAGGCAAGCATCAACGACGTGCCGTGGCCATTGATCTTCAGCCATCTGTCTTTATTGGCAGGCGTTGTGGTGCTAGGTCATTACCCTGTGGCATTTTTGGGTTTGTTTTTATTATTTTTAGGTTTGACCCATGCCTACCCCCAACACCAAAATCCTTTGGTCCTGAAAGAAGCCTTGCTGGTTGCGTTCTTCCTAGCCGGCTTGGTGGTGATTGGCGGCATGCAACAGTGGTGGTTGCAACCGCTGCTGACTCAGCTTTCGCCCAACACTTTGTTTGGCAGTGCATTAGGGCTGACTGCCATCACAGACAATGCGGCCCTGACTTACTTGGGCTCTCTGATTGAAGGGCTTTCAGACGAAGCCAAATACAACTTGATGGCCGGCGCCGTTGCGGGCGGTGGTTTGACGGTGATTGCCAACGCACCCAATCCTGCAGGCGCTGCCTTGCTGAAGAAGGGGTTTCAAAACGCAAGCATCAGTGCTTTAGGTTTGTTGGGCGGTGCATTGCTGCCCACACTGATCGCTGCGATGGCTTTGAAATTCCTACCCCAGTGAACCACACCGTTTCAGGGGGATGGCTCTTGCTCTTTGGGCATTGGACAGGTGCTGAAACCAAACAAGGTGTAGGCGCCGCAAAAGCTGAACAAGCCTGTGGCCAGCACCACAATGCCCACCCAACCCCAAGAACCGACTTGACCTGTTGCCGCCAAAGCCATCAATGCAAGTCCCGCCACAATTCGCAGGATGCGATCAATTCCACCGACATTTTTGAGCATCACATATCTCCTTAGAAGTGAATGAATTCATTTTGCGCCATTTGAATGAAACGTCAAGATGGCCTTGAAAAACAATCATCAAGCGCCATTTGATCATCAGAACCCTTCAAGGAATGAACATGAAAACACATGTGGTTTGCCCTCACTGCAACAGCACCAACCGAGTTGCCACAGCCCAATTGGAAGCTGAGTTGTCTTGTGGCAGTTGTCACAAGCCTTTGTTTGACAAGCACCCTGCTAGCCTAACGTCGATTGGCTTAGCGGCCCAAATTGCAAAAAGCGAAGTGCCTGTGGTGGTCGACTTCTGGGCGCCTTGGTGTGGCCCTTGCCGAATGATGGCCCCCGAATATGAAAAGGCCTGTGCCATGCTGGAACCCCACGCGCGTTTTGTCAAAGTCGACACAGAGGCGCACCAAGAGGTGGGGGCCCAACACCATATTCGCAGCATTCCCACATTGGCGATTTTTAAAGGGGGTAAGGAAGTTGCCCGAATATCTGGGGCTAGATCTGCTGCAGATTTGGCCCATTGGGTTCGCGCGGAAATAAGCAAGTAAGCCGATTCAATCCGTCTCTCGCAGTCACTAGCCCCCTGTTGGTTCACAAAGGGCCACAGAGAGATGGTTTTCAAGCTATATTTCAGATCATGCGAGCCAGCAAAACCAAAAACATTCCATTCGAAAAACTCGAAAAAGACGACGCCACCTTCAACCGTGCCGCTGAAATTTTTCGTGTCATGTCAGCACCCATGCGTTTGCGAATCATGAGTTGCTTGTGTGCAGGTGAAAAAAATGTCAGCGAGTTGTTGGAAGAGGTCGACACCACCCAATCCAACATGTCGCAGCATTTAAGCACCTTGTTCCAAGCCGGCATTCTTCAAAAACGCCGCGATGGGGTTCAAATTTATTACAGCATTGCCAACCCAGGCTTTGTAGACCTTTGCCGCGCGGTCTGCACCCAAATCGCCACTGAAAGTCTCGAGTCAGTTTGAAGTCGGGTTATTACTGTGCCCAAGCACCTTCGCGCCGGATTAACATCTAGATAAATAAGGAACGGCTAATGAATATCCTGTCTTTGATCCGCACCTATGGACTGTCTCTTGCTTTGTGCTTCACCGCAACAGCGCATGCCCAAACCAAAGTGGTTTACCACCTGAACGAAGGCTTGGCTCAAGCGGCTCGCGCCATGGGCAACATTCGCAATCATTTGGCTGCCGATCCCAATGCCAAAATTACGGTGGTCACGCACGGTCCTGGCATCGATTTTTTACTTGATGGTGCCATGACCCCTTCCGGTCAACCCTTTGCTGGCACCATTGGTGACTTGGCCTCCAAAGGGGTGAAATTTGAGGTCTGCAACAACACCCTTGAAACTCGAAAAATTACAAAAGAAAAAGTGGTGATGGAAGCTTCCGTTGTACCTTCTGGCGTTGCTGAGGTTGCCAACTTGCAGGCCAAGTCTGGCTTTGTTTACATCCGTCCTTGAACCTTCAATTGAACCGTTCATTTTTAAATTCTTCAAACATGTCAAAAATTATGAAAAACTGGCTTTACTTCGGCTCAGCGCTTTTTTGCCTTGCCACCAGCGCTCAGGCTCAAAACAATGCCCCTGACCCCATGCAAGTTCGCAGTTGGGCTGCGGGTTGCTCAAATTGCCATGGCACCAATGGCCGAGCCGAGGCTGGCAATGAAGCATTGGCAGGCGCCAACAAAGACGACATCGTGAAGAAGATGATGGATTTCAAAGCAGGCCGCAAGCCTGCCACCATCATGCATCAGTTGGCCAAAGGTTACAGCGACGAGCAAATTGTTGCCATTGCTGGCTACTTTGCAGCACAGAAGAAATAAGGAGTTGTCATGAAACGTCGTCAATTTATTCAAAGCGCTTCTGCAACTTCAGCATTGGGCGCAATGGGCCTCATGAGTGGCTGCGCAACCACGGGCGGTACCCATGGTCCCAAGGTGGTGGTGGTAGGCGGTGGCTACGGCGGTGCCACCGCTGCCAAATATGTGCGCATGTGGTCCGACTACGGCATTCAAGTCACCTTGATTGAACCCAATGCCAGCTTCATCTCCTGCCCTATTTCCAATTTGGTCATTGGCGGCAGCAAAACCATGGCCGACATCACCACGTCTTACGACAACTTGGTCAAACGTCATGGTGTGAATTGGGTCAAAGACTACGTCACGCAAATTGATCCAGACAAACGCGTCGTGAAATTGGCAGGTGGCTCTGAAGTCCCCTACGACAGACTCATTTTGTCGCCAGGCGTCGACTTCATGATGGAATCCTTACCAGGCATGAACAAAGCTGGCGCGCAAGACAAAGTGTTGCACGCATGGAAGGCTGGCGCTCAAACTGTGGCGTTGCGCAAACAATTGGAAGCCATGCCCGATGGCGGCGTCTATGCCTTGTCCATTCCATTGGCGCCCTACCGCTGCCCGCCTGGCCCTTACGAACGTGCCTGCCAAGTGGCCGAGTATTTCAGCAAAGCCAAACCCAAAAGCAAGGTCCTCATTTTGGACGCCAACGACGATGTCACTTCCAAAGGACCGTTGTTCAAAAAAGCTTGGGCTGAACGCTACAAAGGCATTGTGGAATACCGCGGCAAACACAACGCCGTGGATGTTGATGCCGCCACCAACACCTTGAAATTTGAATTCAACGACGATGTCAAAGCCAATGTGCTGAACGTGATTCCGCCCATGCGCGCCGGCGAAATTGCCGTCAAATCTGGCTTGGCCACGGCCAACAAACGCTGGTGCGAAGTCGACTTTCTCACCTTTGAATCCAAGGCCGCCAAAAACATTCACGTTTTAGGCGACTCCATTCAAATTGCGCCGGCCATGCCTAAGTCGGGACACATGGCCAACCAACATGGCAAAACCTGCGCTGCGGCTGTGGTCGCATTGTTGAGTGGCAAAACCCCTAACAACATGCCCATTTACAACAACACGTGCTACAGCTTTGTCAGCTCTGAAGATGTGGTCCACGTGGCCAGCGTGCATGCTTACGACGCCGACAAGAAAACCATGTTGGCAGTCCCAGGTTCCGGTGGCGTGTCAAGCGCGGCCAACGAATTGGAAGGCCGCTATGCCATGGCATGGGCACGCAACATTTGGGCAGACACATTGGCATAAGCTGGCACCATGAGGATTGCATCGATTTTGAAGGTCTTGGGCACGGCCATCACATCTCTCTGCCTTTGCCTAACTGCCATGGCGCAAGCCGATGAGGCAAGAGCCAAGAAAATCATTTCTGGTTCCTGTTTTCTGTGTCACGGCGCAGAAGGTGATTCTTCCAGTGAGGTATTTCCTCGTTTGGCGGGTCAGCACCATGAGTACATCGCCAAACAACTTGCCAACTTTAAGAGTGGTGCGCGTAAAAGCACGGCCATGCGCGACATGGTGGCCAAATTAAGCCCCGATGAAATGTTGGCCATTGGCAAATATTTTGAGAAACAAAGTCTGCCCGTTGAAGCGCCAAAAGATGCAGGCCTGGCCGCAGTTGGGAAATATATTTTCCACAATGGCAATAAATTCAGTGGCTTGCCTGCATGTGCTAGCTGCCATGGTCCAGATGCAAAAGGCACAGCAACGTTACCACGCCTGGCCAGTCAGTTCGCGGTTTACACTGAAACACAACTGAAGCAGTTCAACACACGTGAACGCAACAACGACAACGCCGTGATGCATGCCGTTGTGGTCAAAATGAGCCCGCTGGAAATGGCGGCTGTGGCAGAGTACTTGAGCGGCAAATAAGTCCTGTGGCACTAAGGATGTCGGTGCGTTCCTGGCGAATCCATCCAGCGATCTGTGAACCCTGCACCTAACCACATCCCCAACAATGTCACCCAAGCTGTCAGCGCAAAAATAGCACCCCCCGTGACACCTGCGCCAATGGCACAGCCGCCTGCCAACATGGATCCAAAGCCCATCAGGATGGCACCCGCAATATAGCGCCGCATGCTGTAACCATCTTTGAATCCTTCGAGCTGAAACTCATTTCCTACCCAAGCCCCCAAGAAGGATCCTAAAAACACCCCAGGAAGTAAGCCAAATTCAAAACCAATTTTGGGTGAAGGAGATTGCAGGACCCGCATTAACCACTCAGCGGAGGGGCCGCTGAAAGTCAGTCCTTGAATTTGAATGGGTTCAAATGAATTTTTGGCCACCCATTGTGTGAAGCCCCATGCTGCAGCCACAGACAAACCTGTCCCAATGCCGCCCACCCACAACATCACAGGCTTGTTGCCACTGCGGCTGACAAAATAAATGGCAATGGCAAAACTCAGTAAGCCGATTGCCAATCCAGTCATGTGACCTGCACCAGCCATCGCCAACAGATCGCGGCCAGGACCGCCATCCAAAGTTGACCATTCGCTGATTGCAATTCTGGCGGGCATCAGAGCCCCCGACAAACTTGACTGCGCAACCACCGCAAATATCAAGCCAGACAGCAAAGCACGCAAATTGCCGTTGGCCGACAGAATAAGCAAACGGCTGGCACAACCTCGTGTCAAGATCATGCCAACGCCAAACATCAAGCCCCCCACCATGGCGCCAGACAAACTGCCGCGCGCTGCAATTTGACGCGCGCTGCTGCTGTCGAGTCCACCCCACAAAGCCAAAGCTTGTGTAGCGATGACCGCAGCAGAAAAAGCAAGCAACCAAATGGAAAGTTTGTCTTTGAAATGGCCATGCCAGAAATCGATGACCGCAGCACGCAAACAAAACTTCGAACGTTGTGCAAAGAAGCCAAAAAGCACACCAATGATTGCGCCACCAATGGCCAGAACGGTGCCCTCCCCATACAGTTCAATCACTTCGTTCAATGCAATGCTCACAGACAAACCTCTTTATATCAGCGTGGACTGATATGAATACTAACAGTTAGCCTTCGGTTTAAATTGACATGCGTCAATAGCCCGTCTTTGATTGCACTATGAGTTTATGTTGGAGCGCCAATCGACTTGAGGAAGCGATAGGTCAATGCAGCACCCGCCATGATCGACAGCAATGTCAACCATGCCGTATTTGAAAAAACCACACCACCTGACATCCCCGCACCCAAAGTGCAGCCACCCGCTAAGACGGCGCCAAAGCCCATCAAAACAGCACCCGTCAGGTAATGACCCAATTTATTTTCTGTTTGGAAACCTTCAAATTTGAATTCTCCAAAAAGAAAGGAAGCCAAGAAGGAGCCTATAAATACACTGGGCAGCAAACCAGCATCAAAGCCGAATCGGGGCGCAGTTTCTGAGTAAAGGACACGGGTTAACCACTCTGCAGAGGCACCGCTGAAGGAAAGACTCTGAACTGGGACAGGTTCAAATGATGCACTGGCAATCCACTGCGTGAAAAACCAACCCAGTGCAATGGCAAGGCCCACTAAAAAGTTGCCCATCAGCAAGGGTTTAGCCCCACCTTCAGTTACACGAAATCGCCAAACAGCGAGGCCTGAAAAAACCAAACCTAGGACAACCCCCATCCAAGAGCCTGCGCCTGTTGCGGTGAGCATATTTCGATGCGCCCCCCCATCCACCACCCAAAAAGATGCAATGAACTGTCGCAGGGGGACCAGCGCCCCTGAAATAGTGGCCTGCACCGTGACTGCGAACACCAAACCAGAAATTAAAGCGCGTAAATTTCCATTACCCGAAAGAACAATCAATCGGCTTGCACAACCACGTGTCATGATCATGCCAACCCCAAACATCAAACCGCCCAACACTGCACCTGAGATGCTGCCTTGGGCACCCAAATGTCTGGAACTTTCTGGATTCAACCATCCCAAAGAAACTGCCAATTGAACCATCACCATTGCCGTTGCAAAAGCCAACAACCAACCGGCAAACCTTTGTCGCCATTGCCCTTCGCAACACTCAATCACTGCGGCTCTTGCGCAGAATTTAGACCTTTGGGCGCTGAAGCCAAACAAAAGCCCAATGGCGGCGCCGCCCATGGCCAAAACCCAATGATCTCCATAGGTTTCTAAAATACTTGCGAGATTCACAAAGTTCCCCAATAATTCACTGAACACTGATATATCAAAAGATGCCTCACAAACTCGGAGGAACTTTTTCGCCTCTGCAATCCCAGAGAAGCTTTTGATTGTCTCTTTTTTTCACCATCACTGCCAATGCGCCAACTTTTTAAGTCTGTACCAGCCTTCGTCACCCGCAGAAATTGTATTTCTCGCCTTGGCTTGGGCATCTTTGGCTTCATGACCTCCTTGCCCCTTCAAAGCCAAGCTGCACCGGCCCAGTTGCCTGCGCCAAGCTCTCTGCCGGAAGAAATCGAAAAAGCCATGAAAGTCAAAGAACCCTTGATTGTCATGGTCAGTTTGGCAGGTTGTCCTTATTGCAAAATGGCCCGCGAGAGTTACCTCGGCCCCATGCAAAAACAGGGCTTCCCCATTGTGCAAATTGACATGAGAAGTGACGTGTCAGTCAAAGGACTGACTGGCCAAATGCACACGCACGACCAATTGGTTAAACAATGGCGTGTCAGCATTGCACCGACTCTGCTCTTTTTGGGACACAAAGGGCAAGAACTGGTCGAACGCATGGAAGGTGGGTATTTGCCAGACTTTTACGGCGCTTACTTGGAAGAACGAATTGCCATGGCCAGGAAAGTTTTGCGCGGCTGAACACAAAGAAACTTTGATCAAACAGCTTTCAATGAGAAGAAAGCGCCTCGCTACACCCAATTGAAACTCGAAGACCGCACATTCCATCAGTTCAACGAGTCACCGTTAATTTTGAAAGCAGAGACCAAGATGAAAATTCCAACATTCGCAATCGCAGGTTTTTTCCTGAGCAATGTCGCCATGGCGCAACCCGCTCTTTTCAAAGATGCCGACTTTAAATTGGGTGCCCAACTCATCGCCCAGAACAACTGCGACAGTTGCCACCAAAAACGTGTGGGCGGCAATGGCAGTGCCATTTACAAGCCACAAGGCCGCATCAACACCCCAGGATTTTTAAGGGGCATGGTTGAGCAATGCAACACCGAACTCAACCTTGGCTTTTTCCCTGAAGAGGTGACCGCTGTGGCGGCCGTATTGAACCGAGATCACTACAAATTCAAGTAAAGCCTGACGCGCAGCTTACCTTACCCCCTAGGGTATCTTCTGATACCCCCCTGAGTTCTTTTAAAGGATGATCCCATCATCACTGGAGATTGGCGGATGCCCGCCCGTCTTGACAGTTCGATGAGATCAAACAGGAGAACTCGAATGCGATTCAGCATCAAGACAGCCACTTGGGCCGCAACAATATCTGCCACATTGCTGCTGACAGGTTGCGGCACCATCAGCACCCTGGCAAAACTCGAGAATGGTGCGGGTGCAGAAGCCAGTCGCATGTGGGACCGATGGGTTGAAGGCAATGGTGACATTGCCATTGCGACCACTTGGGAACGCAAAGTGGCCAAAGGCGTTACGCCCAATGACATCGAACAAATCTTGAAACAAGTTGCCACAGAGCCTCAACATGGACATGATGGTCAAGATGGGTCGCAAATTGCCCTCCCCCTTGAAAGAAGAAGCCAATGCCGTCAGAGACACCATCTGGGAAATGATGGAACGGGCCTCTAAAGGCGAAATTTAAGAGTCAAGAGGAGATACCATGCACACTCAATTTAAAAAACAGACCACGGCCATCGCAGCCACCATCTTGATGACGGGTACGTCTGCTTGGGCCACCAACGGCATGATTTTGGAAGGCTATGGCCCCGTGGCGCTGGCCATGGGCGGCGCAGCAACGGCCATTGAAAATGGTACTGCGGCCATGATGAACAACCCAGCCACTTTGCAAATGGGTCCAGACGGCACCCGCTTCGATTTGGCCTTAGGTGTTTTAGGCCCCAAGGTAAGCACATCCATACCTGGCTTCCCAACCGCCAATTCTGGTGGAACCTCTTATGTCATGCCCGCCTTTGGCTGGGTTCGCAAAGCTGGCACCCTGACTTATGGGGTTGGCATGTTTGGACAAGGCGGCATGGGCACAGAATACGCCGCAAACTCTGCTTTGGCCATGGGCACTGGCGCGGATGTTCGATCAGAACTGAGTGTGGGACGGGTGCTGTTTCCTGTCGCCATGCAAGTCAACGACAAGTTGAATGTGGGTGCCACGCTGGACTTTGCCTGGTCCAATTTGGACATGAAAATGGCCGCTACAGGTGCCCAGCTGGGCAGCATGGTCAATGGCATGCCCTCTGGCAACTTAGGCATGGCTTTGCCCCAACTTGCACAAGCACCTTGGGCACGGATTGATTTTTCAAACAACAGCGATTTCAGCGGCGCAGCAAAAGCAACGGGCTGGACTGGCAAATTGGGCATGACTTACCAAGCATCGCCTGACTTGACGGTGGGTGCAAGTTACCACCTGAAAACGGCTCAAGGCGATATGAAAACCTCTGCCAAAGGCGCGAGCATGAGCGCACCTGGCGGCTTTGCCGATGTGGGACAACTGAAAGTCTTGGACTTCCAAATGCCCGCCACACTGGCCATCGGCATGGCCTTCAGATCAAATCCTGCAATGACGCTGGTAGCAGATGTCAAACGGGTTGAATGGTCCAAGGTGATGAAGCAATTTTCCATGAGCTACACAAGTGCAGGCATGGGCGGTAGCGTCAGATTTGCGATGCCACAGAACTGGGCGGATCAAACGGTTGTTTCTCTGGGCGCAGCCTACCGCGTGAACGATGTTCTGACGTTGCGGGGTGGTTTGAATTTGGCCAGCAATCCCATTCCCAAAGAAATGACCAATCCCTTGTTCCCAGCCATTGTGGAAGATCACATGACCTTGGGTGCCAGTTATCAGCTGAACAAGCAGTGGCAATTGGATGCCGCCATTTCGCATGCTGGAAATGTGACCGTGGCAACACCAGGCGCCAGCATTTCACACAGTCAAAACAATTGGCAACTGTTGGCAAGCTACCGCTATTGAAAACTTACCCCATTGCAAAGCGGAATTGATTTAAATCAATT
>RFVJ01000008.1 GCA_009928125.1 Betaproteobacteria bacterium | reverse complement strand
TTCAGGCGCACGCTGCCTGTCAGGCCCTCGAATACACCAGGTACAGACCAGCTTTGCTTGGAGAAATTGTTTTGTCCGTAGACGGGAGAGGGAAGTGTGTTGCCTGTGATGCTGGCGGCATTCACGCCCATTTGTTGTCGGTTGCTGCTTTCAACTTCCCACTCCAAACGGGTGTTGCTGTTGATGCGCCAATCCATGGCCAAGGCCAAAAGTTGGCGGTGGCCTTTTGCGTTTTGCACAGACGGGTTAAGGTCCTCGTAGGCTGCATTCACGCGATAGCCCAAAGCATTGTTGTCGCCAAATCGACCGCCGATGTCCAAGGCAACAGAACTGTTGTTGCCATTGCCATGACTGAGGGTCAGGCTTCTGGTGCCAGCTTCAGCGGCGTTGGGAGGGCGTTTGACCACATAGTTGGCCAAGCCGCCGGGTGCACTGGTACCCGCTTGGATGCCGCTGGTGCCTTTGAAGAGTTCAATGCGCTCTTTGTTGTCCACGGTAGTTGTAGCGGTTGTCCAAGGTGAAACCGCGCACGCTCAAAATGTCCCAGTAAGCTGGCGAGTTGTAGCTGTCGGTGACGGAGGAATCTAAGCGCAACGCGTCTGAAATTCTTTGCGCACCCAAATCTCGCAACGTGGCATTTTCCACATTGGTGGCGCTGAAGGGTGCTTCGCGCAGGCTGAGGTTTTCAAAGCCACTGACTTGTTGGGCCGCAGGGCTGGTCACCAAGACGGTATTGTTTTGGGCGATGGCAGAGGCACTGGCAAGAAGCAGTGCATGGCAAGTTAATTTTGGCAAATGGTGTGCCATTGCGTTTTCCTTCAACGAAATGGCAGGTCGGCTGGATCATTCAACGAATGCTGGCAATTGAGTGATTGCCTCGTTGTTCAGACAAGCTTCCCTGCGCGAGGATTACCTCAATCAGGTTCAAAGGGACTTTCTCAGTCTTGGCCGGTGAGCCAAAACACCCCTAGCGGTTGTGGCATCAAACAAAGTTTGCTGCCACGATTTGGATTCTACGACACACCCAAGAGTTTGTGCAGGTGTGTGGACGTTGTGGTGTATTGAAGCAGGGTTTTTTGGTCTGGTCGCAACAGGGCTGAAGCCCCAAAGGCAGCCAAGGTGGCCTCATGGAAGCCGCACAAGATGAGTTTCTTTTTGCCAGGATAGGTGTTGATATCGCCCACGGCAAAAATTCCGGGAGCTTGAGTGGCAAAGGTCTCTGTGTTGACAGGCAGTTGTTTGCGCTCCAAGGCCAAGCCCCAATCGCTGAGAGGGCCCAGTTTGGGTGAGATGCCCAGGCACAAAAGCAAAGCGTTGGCAGGCAATACCTCTGTGTCCCCCTGGGCATTCAGAATTTCAAGTCCTGTGAACTGGCCATTGGCCTGAATCAGGCCCGTCGGTTGACCGGCCACAAATCGCATGCTTTGTTTGGCGCAGGCTTGGCGCATGTCTTCGACAAGCTGCGCCGCCGCTTGAAATTGGTCACGTCGATGGACCAAAGTGACGCTGGCCGCCGCTTCAGGGCCTTGGCGCCAGTCCGCGCAGGCCTCCAAGGCGGCATCGCTGTCGCCTAGCACGATCAAGTGCTGGCCTTTGAATGACGAAGGGTTGGGAGCCGCATGAAAAATTTGCTTGCCCAAAAGCTCGTCAAAGCCCGGCAAGCTGAGGCCACGTTTGACGAAGGCGCCTACGCCTGCTGCTATGAACACGGTGGCTGCTTTGAATTGGGTGCCTTTGTTGGTTTGCAGATGCCATTGACCATCGTCGGTGGCTTTCAAGTCACTGACCAACTCTTGGAGATGAAACTGCGGTGCAAAGGGTTTGACTTGCTGTTGCAGTTGGTCAATCAACGCTTGACCCGTGCAAAGTGGAATACCGGGAATGTCGTAAATCGGTTTGTTGGCGTAGAGCTCAACGCATTGGCCGCCCACTTGGGGCAGCGCATCCACCACGTGGCAGCGGATGTCTTGAAGCCCTAGTTGAAACGCTTGGAACAGACCCACCGGGCCCGCCCCAATGATCAAGGCTTCGGTTTGAATCAACGTTGCAACTCGCTCAGTTTGCCAGTTTTGTCTTTCCAGTCATCGGCATCTGGCAGGGGGGCTTTGCGCTTGGTGATGCTTTTCCAAGTGGGCAACAAGGCCAACTCGGCGTTGAGCTTGGTCATGTGAACTTGGTCAGCTGGCAGGTCTTCTTCTGCATAGATGGCATTGACTGGGCATTCAGGGATGCAAACTGCACAGTCGATGCACTCATCGGGGTCAATGGTCAGGAAGTTAGGGCCTTCGCGGAAACAGTCGACAGGGCAGACATCCACGCAGTCGGTGTATTTGCAACGGATACAGGATTCAGAAACAACGTGGGTCATGACAGTTTGAAATGGCTAGGGCGTTAAAGGGCTCAGGGATTTCGAAGCCCGAAAATGGTGATTTTAAGGCACTTAAGGGCTTTGTCTTAATTCACCAACACTGCCCCTGAGGTCTTGTGACTGGCCGTATCGACCAAAATGAGGGCGCCCAAGACCCGAGATGTGGCAAAAGGCAGGGTGATCAGGGGTTCTTGAAAGGCCAAGCTGACGTGTCCCACGGCATTGGCCGGCAATTCGGACGCATCCTCTTCAGCCAAAGTATGGATGTTCAGGCGGTGCACCACGCGCTGAACTTTGGCTTTGACCCATCGGTGCCCATGCAAAGCCCAATACAGGCGACCTGCCACCAAGGGCTCATCGTCCATCCAAGCGACAGTGGCGTCAATTTGACGCTGACTTTCGAAGGCGGCGTCTGCGGCCACAATCCAATCGCCACGAGAAACATCCACCTCACGGTCTAGCACCAAGCCAGCACTTTGGCCAGTGATCTTGGACAGATCTTGACGCGTGGCCGACAAGACCTGCGCGACCGTGGCGATTTGGCCACTTGGGAAGACTTTCACGCTTTGACCCACGCTCAAAGTGCCCGTGGCCACTCGGCCCCAGAATACGCGCCGACCTTGGTGCGTGACGTTGGAGTCGTGGAATTTTTCAACCCATTGAACGGGGAAGCTCAAGGCCACGTCGGCCTCAGCGGGGGTGCTGGGCAGTGTTTCCAAAATTTGCAGCAAACTAGGTCCTGTGTAGCCACACCACTGGGCCTGCTTGTCCACCACATTCCAGCCCTTGAGCGCAGAGACGGGCACCCATGCTTTGACGTTGATGCCGGCTTCGGTGGCAAATTTCGCCAAGGCACCTTGAATGTTTTGATAAGCCAAAGCGGCGTTTTCAACGGCATCCAGTTTGTTGATGGCAAACACCACAGAGGGCACGCGGAGCAACTTCAGAAGCAGGCTGTGGCGGCGGGTTTGAGGCAACAGGGTGAGTTGGGCATCCTGCCAATCAAGTTTGGTGGCATCGACCAACACCACAGCAGCATCGGCACTGGATGCCGCTGTCACCATGTTGCGAGTGTATTGCTCATGACCTGGCGCATCGCCAATGATGAACTTGCGTGTTTCGGTGCTGAAGTAACGGTAGGCCACATCGATGGTGATGCCCTGCTCGCGTTCTGCCGACAAGCCGTCGGTGAGCAAAGCCAGGTCGGTTTCGCCTTGGCGCTGCACGCCAGCCAAGTGGTCTTGCAGCACGGCTTTGGTGTCAACCAGCAAGCGCCCAATCAGGGTGCTCTTTCCATCGTCAACCGATCCGCAAGTGATGAATTGAAGTGCGCTGTGTTGCAGCGTCAGGGAGTCAGGGAAGCTCATTAGAAATATCCGTCTTTTTTGCGTTTTTCCATGGAAGCATCAGAGGTCTTGTCATCCATGCGTGTCGCACCGCGTTCGCTGACTTCGGCAGCCAATGTTTCGATCACAATTTCCTCGGGTGTGGCCGCCGTACTCTCGACAGGGCACGTGCAAGTGATGTCGCCGACGGTGCGAAAGCGCACGTCACGTATTTCAACTTGCTCGCCATCTTTGGGCGGCGTGAGCTCTGTCACAGGGACCAAGAGACCTCGGCGGTCAACCACCTCGCGTTGGTGCGTGTAGTAAATGGAGGGCAGCGCAATGTTCTCGCGTGCGATGTATTGCCACACATCCAGCTCGGTCCAGTTGGAAATGGGGAATACGCGGAAGTGTTCACCGGGTTGCAATTTGGTGTTGAACAAAGACCACAATTCGGGTCGTTGTGATTTAGGTTGCCATTGGCCAAAACTGTCGCGGTGACTGAAGATGCGTTCTTTGGCTCGAGCTTTTTCTTCATCTCGACGTGCGCCGCCAATGAGGGCATCGAACTTGAATTCTTCAATGGCTTCCAGCAAGGTGACCGATTGGTGGACGTTGCGCGATTCGCCAGGATGCGCCAGGCGCACAGTGCCACGTTTCATTGAATCTTCAACGCTTCGCACAATCAGTTCAGCGCCCAATTCATTGGCGCGAAAATCGCGGAAGTCGGTCACTTCTTTGAAGTTGTGGCCGGTGTCGATCATCAACAAGGGGTAGGGAATGCGGCCGCCCTTTTGTTGATCGACAAAGGCTTTTTCGGCGCATTTGAGCATCACCAAAGAATCTTTGCCACCCGAAAACAGCAGGGCGGGGCGTTCAAAAGCAGCCGCCACTTCGCGCAGAATGAAGATGGTTTCTTCTTCTAAAGCGTCGAGGTGTGCATTGCTCAAGTGATGGCGCAGTTCAGGTTGCGTGCGTGCGTTCATGGTCTTCTTTAATGCTTTAATTCTGGGCGTGCAAGCCACATTCTTTGGCGGCTTCGTCTTCCCACCACCAGCGGCCTGCGCGAAACTCTTCGCCCAAGCTGATGGCACGGGTGCATGGTGCACAGCCAATGCTGGGGAAATACTGATCGTGCAAAGGGTTGTAGTCCACCTTGTGGATGTCGATGTAATGCCAAACATCACCCCACGTCCAGTTGGCCAGAGGGTTGAGTTTGATCTGGCCTTTGGTGGCTTCATCGGCTCGGTCAATCAAAGGAACTTCGGCACGGTTGCTTGATTGCTCGCGGCGCAGTCCAGTGACCCATGCACGTTGCCCTTTGAGGGCCTCAGCCAAGGGCTCGAGCTTGCGCACCTGGCAGCATGCTTTGCGAAGTTCCAAACTTTCGTACATGGCATCTTGGCCATGGGTTTTCACGAAGGCAATGACTTTTTCAGAGGACGGGCGATAGACCTTGACGGGTGCCACTGAGTGCGCCTGTGTGCGTTCAAGCAATGCCAAAGTTTCGCGGTGCAATGCGCCTGTTTCCAATACAAACACTGGAATGTTGAGTGCATGGTGATTGATCAAGTGCGTGATGACGACGTCTTCTGCGCCCAAACTGGAAGCTTGCGTGACCGGGGCGAAATCAGAAACAGCTTGCTTCAGCAATGCCAAAGTTTCTGCAAGCTTGTTTGCATAGTCGGCACTGGCCTTGGCATTCAAGGAAATGGCGTTGTGCGCGTTGCTGCCATTGCCGGTTCGGAAGAAGGACGTGGTCATGCGACGGCTTTTGCGAACAAGGGTTGCGTCTCTACAGCAGATCCTTGGTAGAACGCGGGAAAGCGATCGAATTGGCGTTGTGCTGCACTTGCATCTAAACCTTGTCGCAGCACAGCGACATCAAAACCAGTGCGGGCCATGGCCACCAATTGGTCAATGAGCACATCGCCCGTGGCGCGAATTTCACCTTGAAAGCCCATTCGACGGCGAAGCAAAAAGGCTTGGCTGTATGCGCGACCGTCCGTGAATTTGGGGAAATTCAAATCGATGCGTTTCACACCCTCTAGCGATACCGTGCGCGGATCCACGTCATTGTCCAAGCGGATGGCGCTGTCGTCGATGGCTGATGCGTGATCGTTGAAAGACAAAATTTTCATGACATGCAATCTGTTTTAGGCGAACTCTGGCTCAGGATGCCGTGTGGCATTGGCCGCTTGCTTGAAAGGATCTTGTCCCACACGTCGCAGCGTTTCAATGAAGTACTCGGCGCGGCCATTTGCTTTTTGCGATGGCAAACGCAATTCGAGGTACTTGTTGAGAACTGCCTCGATCACATCGGGAACTTCCGCTGCCGAGAATGACGGACCCACAACTTTGCCCGCACCCGCAGGGCCTGACAGTTGAGAGCCATCAGATCCACCCAAAGTCACCTGATACCACTCTTTGCCATCTTTATCGACACCCAAGATGCCAATATGGCCGCTGTGGTGGTGACCACATGAATTGATGCAACCGCTGATGTGCAGGTCAATTGGACCCAAGTCGTCCAACTCGTCCAAGTCTTGGTAACGTTCTGAAATGGCTGCGGCAACAGGGATGGCACGTGCATTGGCCAATGCACAATAGTCGCCGCCAGGGCAAGCAATCATGTCATTGAGCAAGCCGATGTTGGGGCTGGCCAACCCCAAAGATTTGGCTTCTTGCCAGAGATTGAACAATTGACTTTCTGGAACCCAAGGCAACACCAAATTTTGTGAGTGCGTCACGCGGGCTTCGCCACGAGAGTACTTGGCCACCAAATTGGCAGATGCTTCAAGTTGCGCTGCGGTGGCATCGCCTGGCGCCAAGCCCAATCGTTTGAACGACAGCGTTACAGCTCGAAGCGTTGGATTTTTGTGGGCCACCACATTTTGATGGACCCAACGTTGGAATGCGGCATCATGCTGGTGCTTGTTTGCTGTGGCAGGCATGTTGTCGGGTGCTGGAGGTTCGACAAAGCAAGCTGCGACGCGATCAAACTCAGCCTGCGTGATGGTGTGTGGACCGCCGTCTTTGTGAACGATGTCCTTGAACTCTGCCTCGACTTCATCGATGTAACGCTGGCCTTCCGCTTTCACTAAAATTTTGATGCGCGCTTTGTACAGGTTATCGCGACGGCCCCAGCGGTTGTACACGCGCACAACGGCTTCGAGGTAATTCATGATTTGTTGCCATGGCAAGAACTCTCGAACCAAGGTGCCAATGATGGGCGTTCTGCCCATGCCGCCCCCTACCCAAACTTTGAAACCAATTTCGCCTGCAGCATTTTTGACCAGCTGCAATCCGACATCGTGCCAGCCAATGGCAGCGCGATCTTCCGTGGCACCCGTGATGGCGATTTTGAATTTGCGAGGTAGAAAGGCAAACTCTGGATGCAAGGTGCTCCACTGACGCAAAATCTCGGCATAGGGCCTTGGATCCACCACTTCATCGACCGCGACGCCTGCCAATTCATCGGTGGTGATGTTGCGAATGCAATTGCCACTGGTTTGAATGCCATGCATGTCAACCGTGGCCAAGAGGTCCATCACATCCGCTGATTTGTCCAAAGGAATCCAGTTGAATTGGACATTTTGTCGCGTTGTGAAGTGGCCATAGCCTTTGATCAAGCGCGGGGATTTGCCTGGCAACAAATCTTGTTGCGCTTGGGCTTTCGCAAACAGTTCTGCATCGGGTTGGTCGTAATCCTGGGCAATTTGGGCCAATACGCGCAGTTGCTTGCTGGAAATTTCGCCGTAAGGCACCGCCACGCGAAGCATGGGTGCATAGCGCTGCACGTACCAACCGTTTTGAAGGCGCAGGGGCCTGAACTCATCATCTGCCAATTGGCCTTTTTGCCAACGCTCCAACTGATCTCGGTGCTGGGCCGCTCGAAGTTTTACAAACTGGCGGTCAAATTCTGTGTATTGGTACATCGGAAATTAGGGGGAATGCGGTCATTGAGGATGCAGGGACTTTAAGGGCTCTTTATGACTAAACAAACTATTTATTCGTTTTACATATATGCTTATTGATCATAAGAGCCGGGTCGGTCGGGCTAAATTGTCTCCAAAGTGACTGGTTTTTGGCTTGCTGATACAGTTTCATTTTTTGGGAGGTTGGCATGAAGTTTTGGGCTCAGGTGGCTGTTTGGATGGTTTCGGCATCCAGTGCGTTGATGGCAAACGCGCAGGCCCCCATTCGCATTGGTGAAATCAACAGTTATTCCGCCATGCCTCAGTTCACCCAACCCTACAAGCAAGGCTGGCAACTGGCCGTCGAAGAAATCAATGCCTCGGGTGGCTTGTTAGGCCGCAAAGTTGAGGTGATTGCACGCGATGACGCAGGCAAGCCAGATGACGCATTGCGACATGCCATTGAGTTGACCAGCCAAGAAAAAGTTGATGTATTGGCTGGCGGATTTTTGTCCAATGTCGGATTGGCCTTGGCTGACCATGCTGCCAAAAACAAACGCTTGTTTGTGGCCAGTGAACCTTTGACAGACTCAAAGCCAAGCGGCCCGATGTTGAATTTGTGGGCGAACAGTGGCCTGCACTTGGAAAGATCGATGCTGGAAGCAGTTTGAGTGCGCTGATGCAAAGCAAGCCGGACGCGATTTTCAATGTGACCTTTGGCGCCGACTTGGCCAAGCTGGTCAGGGAAGGCAACCAGCGTGGCATTTTCCCGAAGGTGCCGGTGGTGTCCTTGCTGTCGGGTGAGCCCGAGTACTTGGAAGTCTTGAAGGACGAAACGCCCAAGGGCTGGATTGTGACGGGCTATCCATGGGACCAAATTGACGCGAAGGAACATGCCGCATTCGCAGCCAACTATTACCGCAAATTCAAAGAGAACCCCAAGGTGGGCTCGGTGGTGGGGTATGCCACCATGCAAGCCATTTTTGCGGCCATCAAGAAGGCAGGCAGTACCGACAATGAAAAACTGGTGCTGGCCATGCGGGGTTTGAAATTCAGCACACCTTTTGGTCCTGCAGAATTTCGCGCCATTGACCAACAGTCCACGATGGGCGCTTATGTTGGCAAGTTGGAACTGCGCGGTAACCAAGGCAGCATGACGCAATGGCGCTATGCCGATGGCAAAAACTACCAACCCACCGACGCTTATGTGAAGTCGCGCCGACCTGCAGCTGCGCAGCAGTAATTAACCAAAACGCGAAGCCGCCATCCGTTTTGCCAAGGAAGCGGCCATGGGCAAAGGCTCGTGATTGATGTGTGCAGCCAAGAGTTCTCCGCACAGCACAGACCAGCTGATGCCCCTGGCACCCATGCCGGTACAAACATGCAAGCCCTTGAAATCCGGGTGCTCAAATTCCCCCACGGCTGGAACGCGGTCTGGCAGTGCAGAACGGACACCGGCCCATGAACGCGTTTTGGAAAGCGCAATGCCTTGTTGGATTTCATCAGACAAGGCGGGCATCAGTTCTGCCCACTGTTGAATGTTACTTGCCTCATCTTCAGGCCGCGTTGTGGTGTCAACCTCATGGCGTTGAAAACTAGAGCCCACAATCCAATAGCCCTCTGCATCTGCGCAGGGGTTTTGCAAATCTTGGAGTTGACCGATGTAGCTGCCATGACCGTTGACCGGAAATGAGGGCAGTTGCGCTTTCAATCTGGGCGGCAGCATGGCCATGCTGCCCAATGTGACCTGGCCTCTTAAGGCAGTGGCTGGCAAGAGGGGGCGCTTGTGGATGTTGCCCCGTTCATGGCATTGCACAGTGTCCAGCAAAACTTGGCACTGATGTGCATTGGCCAATACCATGTGCTGAGAGGCGGCCAAGCACTTGCCTTGCGCATCGAGGGCTTGCCATTCAGAATGGATGCGCTGAAGTTGGGCCACATTGCATTGACCTCGCCAAATGATGTTGGGATGGGACAATTGCGCTTTGACAAATTCCGGTGTTTGAATCCAACCCGCCTTGGCATGCCATAGCGCGTCAGAGTTGGCCTGAAGCCCGCCCGCTAATTTTTGAGGCGTTGAAGCTTCGGTACTCCACTCGTGACCGGCATCCGGCCATAGATCGCCTTTTGGCAACTTGCGCTTGCCTGCATATCGATGCTCCAGCAGTTCAGACACTTGCCAATGAGATCCTTGCAATCGCAATTGCTTGGCCCTTTGCATGGTGGCGCGCACACCGTCGCGGGTGATGCGGGACAGCACATTGTTGTCGGGTGATACATGCGTGGCAAAGATGCCAGCGGGCAAGCCTGAAGCCCCCGCTCCTGGATTTTTTGCTTGGTCCAAAACCTCCACAGTCCAGCCTCGCGTGGCCAAGCTGTATGCCACGGCGGCACCTGACAAGCCTGCCCCGATGACCACGGCATGCCTGTTGGCATCTTTCTGTGTCTGATTCAATGGGGCTGAGACACTGGGACGCAATGAAGTTTTGGGTGTCCACTGCGGCAGATACACCCCGCCTTGAGAGGGGTCATTGACTTGGACGCCCTGCTGTTGCAAGGCCTGCAGCACATGCGCTGGCAATGTCGACCAAGCCAAGGCGGTGCCGCGCCGGCACAAGCGTGCAATGCTTCTGGCATCCCATTCTTCAAGCGAGGTTGTCAAGACACTGTCTGCCGCAATGTCAATTTCACGCGCCATGACGGGGGCGGGGCCAATGCACAAGGTCAATTGAACTTTGTTGTTTTCCAGTGCGATGCGGTGAACGCCAGGCAACAAGCCAAACAAATGGCCTTCAATCAAAGGTTCAAGGTGGGTGGGTGATTCATTCGCAAACGCTGTGAAGAACAGCATTGCAGGCGCATTGGCATCTTGCTGCCATGCTTGAAGGATGTGGAGAAAAGATTCTCCACGTCCAAAAGAAGTTTCAAGTGCGTGCCAAGTGTTTTGCCAAGCGGGACGGTGTTGCCATTGGCTAGCGTGAAAATTAGGCGCTAGGGGGCGGGACATAACCTTGCGCAGCGTCTGCGCCTGTGCCAAAGAAATGGTTTTCCATTTGGCGAGCCAGGTATTGGCGCGCACGTGCGTCGGCCAAATTCAGGCGGTTTTCGTTGACCAGCATGGTTTGATGCTTGAGCCACGCAGCCCACGCCTCTTTGCTCACATTTTCCCAAATGCGCTTTCCCAACTCACCGGGGTAGGGGGGAAAGTCCAAACCTTCTGCTTCTTGTTCTAACTTGATGCATTTAACAGTGCGCGCCATGGTGTTCCTTGATGAAGCTTAAGATAGCTTGTCTATACAGATATAAAATTATTGTATTTCCAATACATGCGGATCAGGCCGAAAATAGCCTGTTTTGTTTCAATTCCCCTAAGTTTTATGAGTGCATTTTTAGAAGAAAAAGTCCTGAGTGTTCATCACTGGACCGATCGCTTGTTCAGTTTTACCACCACGCGTGACCAAGCGCTGCGCTTTTCAAACGGGCATTTCACCATGATTGGTTTGCGTGGTGACAACGGCAAACCTCTTTTGCGTGCTTACAGCATTGCCAGTGCCAATTACGAAGAGCACTTGGAATTCTTGAGCATCAAAGTCCAAGATGGCCCTTTAACTTCCAAACTGCAACACATTCAAGTGGGTGACACCATTGTGGTCGGTCGTAAGCCCACAGGCACTTTGCTGATCGACTACCTCACGCCAGCCAAGCGTCTGTACCTCATTGGAACGGGTACCGGTTTAGCGCCCTTCATGAGCATCATTCGCGACCCCGATACCTACGAGCGGTTTGAGCAAGTGGTTTTGCTGCACGGTGTGCGTGAAGTGAAGGAGTTGGCATATCACGACTACATTACCCAAGAGTTGCCTCAAAACGAGTTTTTAGGCGAGATGGTCAGCAAGCAATTGTTGTATTACCCCACCGTGACCCGTGAGCCCTTCATTCACCAAGGCCGTGTGACCGACTTGCTCGAGAACGGCAAGATCAGCGCCGATCTTGGCATCCCGGCATTGAACCCGCAAGAAGATCGCGTCATGATTTGTGGCAGTCCCGAGATGTTGCGCGATCTCAAAGCCTTGTGTGAAAAACGCGGCTTTGTTGAAGGCAACACCAGCACACCCGCACAGTTCGTCATTGAACGTGCATTTGTCGAGAGTTGATCATTCAAAGCCTTGACTGCGAAAGAATCCATGCCCATCACCCTTGAAACACTGAAGCAATTGCCTGCGCGCGCTTGGTTGGTCATTGTGGCTTTGGGCTGTACCTGTGTGCTCTCGTTTGGTATTTTTTATCTGCAAAATGATTTAGGCATGGTGCCTTGTCCAATGAACCTGGCTGATTTTGTTGACGGCAGGCTTTGGTGCATTTGTCGCAGCGCGTCAATCTTGGCTGCAATGGTATCCCCCAGAAGTTGTGTCGTGTGGTCGCGACTTCTACGGCATGATCGAGAACTTTCCATTGCAGCGCCTGGTGCCCATGATCTTCAAAGGCAGTGGCGATTGCACCAAAGTCGATTGGACCTTCTTGGGAGGCTCCATTGCCAACTGGTCTTTTGTTGCGTTTGTCAGCATTGCGTTGTTGATGCTGGCCATTCGCTGGCGAGATGGGTGGTTCAAATTCAGCCCATCAAACCCCAACCCATCAACTGATTGAAGCTGCAATGGGCTGAGGTCATTCAGCTCAGCTTTTTCATCAGCACGATGCTTCGACGATCCCAGTTGTATTTGCGTTTGCGCGCCTCTGGCAACCAATCGGGGTCCATTTGCACAAAACCGCGCTTGATGAACCAGTGCATGGTTCGCGTGGTGAGCGGCAAAGATCACGCCATCGTGTTCAATGATGGTGTAGTGATCCACATCGCGCTCAATCTCTGTGCGATCGCGTTTGACCAAGGTGCCATCGTTTTCAAATGGCTCGATCAATTGCAAGATGCCACCCACATCATCGTGTGTGGCCTCGCGCAGTTCTTCGAGCTTTTCATCGATGACCATGGTGCCAATGCCATCGTGCACATAAATTTCTAGGAGCAGCGCACCGTCGACAGCAAATGGCAGGATGTGGCTGCGTTCAACGCCTTCTTTGCAGGCTTTGACGCAATGCTGCAGGTAGAAGGCATGGTCGGTTGGCAGCAAACCTGCGGGCATTTCTTTGAGCCACTTTTCGGCTGTGACCAATGGCAGTTCAGTGCAGATGGGATTGTCTTCAGACTCTGGGGCCTCTGGGTTGATGCGCAAGCCCGGAATTTCGGTCAAGAAAATGAGTTTGTCGGCTTGCATTTCGATGGCCACACTGGTGGCCACTTCTTCCATGGACAAGTTGAACGCCTCACCTGTGGGTGAAAAACCAAACGGCGAAAGCAACACCATGGCACCCATGTCCAGGGTTTGGGTGATGCCCGCCACGTCGACTTTACGGACCAAACCTGAATGTTTGAAATCGACACCGTCCACAATGCCCACGGGACGGGCAGTCAAAAAGTTACCGCTGATGACGCGCACCGTGGAGCCAGCCATCGGTGTGTTGGGCAAGCCTTGGCTGAAGGCAGCTTCAATTTCGTAGCGAAGTTGGCCTGCAGCTTCTTGTGCGCAATCCAAAGCCACTTCGTCTGTGACGCGGATGCCATGCGAATACTTGGGCTCATGGCCTTTGGCCAGCAATTGGTCGTTGACCTGCGGCCTGAAACCGTGAACCAGCACAATTTTGACCCCCATGCTTTGAATCAATGCCAAGTCTTGTGCCAAGTTTTGCAATTTGCCCGCGGCAATGGCTTCTCCCGCGATACCCACCACAAAGGTTTTGCCGCGGTGCATGTGAATGTAGGGCGCCACCGAGCGAAACCAAGGTACAAAGGTAAAGTTAAAGACAGTGGACATGGGCTAGTGGGTCTCTCGAAAGGGGGCCAAGACAGCGGATAATTCAGGCCTTACGCCAACCCTGATTTTTACAGAAGTTTTGCCATTGTCCGTCACCCCCTTGAAAATCGAGTTTCCTGAGTCTTTGCCGGTGTCGGCAAAGCGCGACGAAATTGCGCAGGCCATGGCGGATCACCAGGTCATCATCGTCTGCGGCGAGACGGGGTCTGGCAAAACCACCCAGTTGCCCAAAATCGCTTTGGCTCTGGGTCGTGGCAAGCTCAATGCGGCGCCCGGCCAGCGTGGCAAATGGATTGGCCACACCCAACCCAGGCGCATTGCCGCCAGCAGTGTGGCCAAACGCATTGCCGAGGAGCTCAAAACGCCCTTGGGCGAAGTGGTGGGCTACAAGGTTCGGTTTCAAGACCGTTTGTCCAAGGATGCTTCTGTCAAGTTGATGACCGATGGCATTTTGTTGGCCGAAACGCAAAACGACCCGCTTCTGGAAGCCTATGACACGATCATCATCGATGAAGCGCACGAGCGCAGCCTGAACATTGATTTCTTGTTGGGCTACTTGCGCCAGATCTTGCCACGCCGCCCCGACTTGAAAGTGGTCGTGACTTCGGCCACCATCGATGCTGATCGTTTTGCGCAGCACTTTGCTTCCAGCAAGGGTCCTGCCCCGGTCATCATGGTGTCGGGACGCACCTTTCCGGTTGAAATGCGGTGGCGTCCCTTTGAGGAATCGCGTGAACGCGATTTGAACGATGCCATTGCAGAGGCCGTGGATGAACTCTGGACCGGTCATGCTTCTGGCGACATCTTGGTGTTTTTACCAGGTGAGCGAGAAATTCGCGATGCCAATGACCATTTGCGCAAGCACTTGTCGCACAGCGCTGTCATGCGTGGCGCAGAAGTCTTGCCTTTGTTTGCGCGTTTGTCTCAATCTGACCAAGAGCGTGTGTTTGAAAGTCACAACGGACGCCGCATCGTATTGGCCACCAACGTGGCTGAAACATCATTGACGGTGCCTGGCATTCGTTATGTGATCGATGTGGGCACAGCGCGCGTCAAGCGTTACAGCTTGCGCAGCAAGGTGGAGCAATTGCTGGTGGAACCCATCAGTCAAGCTGCTGCCAATCAGCGTGCGGGTCGTTGCGGCCGTGTGGCCAACGGCGTTTGCATCCGTTTGTACGATGAGAAAGATTTCAACGGCAGGCCAAGGTTCACCGATCCAGAAATTTTGCGATCCTCATTGGCCGGCGTGATTCTGCGCATGAAGTCCTTGCACTTGGGGGTGGTGGACGATTTCCCCTTCATTGAAGCGCCGTCCAAGCGCGCCATCACGGATGGGTATCAGTTGCTGGCCGAACTGGGTGCGGTGAACGATGCCAATGAGTTGACCCGCACAGGAGAGGCGTTGGCCAAGCTGCCTTTGGATCCGCGAGTTGGCCGCATGATCTTGGAAGCGCGAGATCGACAGGCCTTGGACGAAGTGCTGATCATTGCCAGTGCCTTGTCGGTTCAAGATGTGCGCGACAGGCCCATGGAGGCGCAAGCACAAGCCGATCAGGCGCATGTGAAGTTTGACGACGAGAAGAGCGAATTCACAGGTTATTTGAAATTGTGGAAATGGTTGTCAGAGGCACGTGGCGGTAAATCGGCAGCAGGTTCTGAGCACAAGCTGAGCAATCGTCAATACGAACAACTCTTGCGTCAGAACTTTGTCAACGTTCGCCGAGTTCGTGAATGGCGAGACACGCACACCCAATTGCACACGACGGTTGCAGAGCATCGCTGGGTCTTGAACAGCAAGCCAGCTTCCTATGAGCAAATTCACTTGTCAATGTTGGCAGGTTTGCTTGGCAATGTGGGGTGCAAGCTGGACGATGAAGATGTTTACCTTGGCGCACGCGGCATCAAGTTTTACCGTCACCCAGGTGCACACTTGTCCAAAAAGCCTGGCCGTTGGACGGTGGTCTCGGAATTGGTGGAGACCACCCGGCTGTTTGGTCGTGGCATTGCGAACATTGAACCCGCTTGGCTCGAGCAAGTGGGGGGGCATTTGCTGCGCAAGCAACTCTTGGATCCGCATTGGGAAAAGAAGTCTGCCGAGGTCATTGCATTAGAGCGGGCCACGCTCTACGGCCTGGTGGTTTACAGCGGTCGACGTGTGCCCTTTGGCAAAGTGGACCCCCAAACAGCGCGTGAAATTTTCATTCGCGAGGCCTTGGTGCAAGGGCAATGGGAAACGCAGCTCCCATTTTTGGCGGCCAATCACAAGATGATTGCCAAGGTCGAAGAGTTAGAACACAAGTCGAGACGTCAGGACGTTTTGGTGGACGATGAGCTGATCTATGCTTTTTACGATCAGCAAATTCCAGCGGATGTGTGTTCGGGGCGATTGCTTGAAGCTTGGTATCGCAATGAAGTGAAGCGCCAACCTAAGCTGTTGGTACTCAGCCGTGAAGAGTTGATGCGGCATGAAGCGGCAGGCATCACCACGCAGGCTTTCCCCAAAACCATTCGGCTGGGTGGCACAGACTGCAATGCCACCTATCTGCACGAACCGGGTGATGCGCGTGATGGCGTCACGGTGACCGTGCCATTGTTTGTATTGAATCAAGTGAGCGAAGAGCGTTGCGAATGGCTGGTGCCAGGTTTGCTCAAAGACAAAATTCAGGCATTGCTGAAAAGCTTGCCGCAAAAGCCGCGGTCCAGGTTTGTGCCTTTGCCCGAGTCCGCGGCGAAGTTGGCGGATGTCTTGGGGGCACCTGATGTTTTTGGCACTGGCTCCTTGACCGAGGCTTTGCTCAAGAAGGTGCGCGACGCGACCAGTTTGGATGTAAAGCGCGCAGACTTCAAGCTGGACATGCTCAGCCCTCACTTGTTCATGAACCTGCGTGTGGTCGATGAGCATGGCCGTCAGTTGGGCATGGGACGTAACTTGGGCGCACTCAAAGCAGATTGGGGATCACAAGCGCGCGGTGCGTTTCAGGCATTGGCGCAACTCAAGGTACAACCCAGTTCGGGGCAAGTTGCAAAATCTCCGTCTGGTTCTGCCAACGCGCAACAGCGCACATCTGGCGAATCAGGTGCTGCGCCAAAGTCCGCTGCAGTTTCTTCAACAATTTCATCACAAAAGATGCCTGCAGCATCTCAGCAACGCTACACCGCTTGGACTTTTGGTGATTTGCCAGAACTGATGGAGATTCAGAAAGGCGGTCAAAGCCTGATTGGCTTTCCTGCATTGGTGGACCTGAACGATGCGGTGCACATTGAAGTCTTTGACGAACCCGAGGTGGCGGCGCAGAAACCGGCCGATGAATTGCGTCAACAAATCATTGAGGTCGCTTTGGACCGAGCATTTCTCATGGACCCTTTGCCAGCAGACGAGTTCAGCTTCAAGAAACGCATTGAAGAGGGAAGAGGGCGCTTGACCCTCATTGCCAATGAAGTGGCGCGCTTGGCCGGCATCATCTTGATTGAATTTGCGGCTGCCTCACGCAAAATCAAAGACACCAAAAATGCACCCGATGCCACATCCGATTGTTCACAGCAATTGCAACGCCTGATGCCCCAACGCTTCATGGCACTCACCCCATGGACGCAACTGCAGCACTATGCTCGATATTTAAAAGCCATCGTGTTGCGCTTGGACAAATACCGTGCAGATCCTGCGCGCGATGCTGCGAAATTGTTGGAACTCAAGCCACAAGAACAACGCTATTGGCGCCTGGTCGCTGAGCGCAAAGGCGCTGTCGATGACCGCATGCTGGAATTCAGGTGGTTGTTAGAAGAGTTGCGCGTGAGTTTCTTTGCGCAAGAGCTGCGCACCCCGCAGCCCGTCAGTGTAAAGCGCCTCGACAAAGCTTGGGCGCAGTTGAATCACTGAGGCTTTGGCTGGCTGGCGGTGGATGGCGCTTTGGGCAACGTCATCAAGGGAATGTCTTTGTCTGCTGCCAACTTGTCGAGTTGCTGTCTGGTTTTGCTAAGCAAAAATGCTGCGATTGCCTCGTGGGTTGACTTGGAAAATAAGGACTTGACATCACTCTTCTCAATGCCAGCTGCATTGCAAAGTGACTTTGCAAAATGGGGCTCTAACGCTGCCACAGCCACACGACCATTTTTGCAGGGGTAAATTTTGTAGCCTGCATGCGCACCACCAACAGCACCCTTAGGCATGGTCATGCCCCAGTGTCTAGGCAACGCCAACCAGGCTGCGGCATCGCTCAAGGCCACTTCGTGAAAGCTGCCTTTGCCTGAAGTGCGTTGGACCAGCGTGGCCTTGAGCACGGCTTCGCTGGCCATCATGGCGCCGCCCATGTCGGCAAACAAACTGGCTGGCAAATCCATGCCAGGTACCAAATCAACTTCAGCTTGGTACGTTAAATCATGACCTGGAATTTCTGCCAAGGGGCCAGGTGCACCCACCAAGCTGACCAAGCTGAGGGAAGGATATTGTTGGTGCAATACTTTCCAGCCAAGGCCCAACTTGTTGAGCGCGGAAGGTCTGAAAGATGTCAGCAGGACACTTTGGCATCTTTCAAGTCACAGGCGATTTGCTTGACCCCTTTGTGCAAGGTGTCGTAGCCTTGGGGTGTGTAATGCGCCATCGGATCGCCAGCCGGAGGGTTCACTTTGGTGCAGCTCGCCCCCATTTGCGCCAAGCGCATCAAGGCGGCTGGCCCTGGCAAGTTGAGCGCTAAGCTGACAACGCGAACACCGCGCAATGTGGAATCTTTGGCCATGGCTGAAAAAATGCGTTGGATTGAATTACACACCCAAATGCTGCGCCAAGATGTCGGGCTGTGATTGAAGCATCTCTGAACTGCCTTCAAACACCACTTCACCTTTGACCAAGATCACATTGCGATCGGTAATTTGGGTCACGTGCTTCCAATTTTTGTCCACGATGATGCTGCTGATGCCGCTGTCTTTGATGACGCTGCAGATGCGCCAAATTTCACGGGCAATGAGAGGCGCCAAGCCTTCAGTGGCTTCATCCAAGATCAGTACATCGGGGTTGGTCATGAGTGCGCGGCCAATGGTCAGCATTTGTTGCTCGCCACCAGAGAGTTGCTGGCCACCGTGACCTAAGCGTTCCTTCAAGCGAGGAAAAGTTTCCAACACCCGATCGTAAGTCCAATCGTTTTGCCCTTGTGTGCCAGGCCGCGCGGCCATTTTCAAATTTTCAACCACGCTCAGGTTGCCAAAAATACCGCGACCTTCGGGTACGTAAGCAATGCCTTGTTGCGCTACTTCGAAAATGGCGCTGTTGTTGGTGCGCACACCTTTGATGTGGACATCGCCTGAGCGCGGCGTCACGATGCCCATGATGGATTTGAGCAAGGTGCTTTTGCCCATGCCATTGCGTCCCATCAGACCAATGGTTTCGCCACGCTTCACCTCAAAATCAATGTTGCGAAGAATGTGGCTGGCCCCGTAATAACTGTTCAGGCCCTTCACTTGAATCAATGTGTCGCTCATCTCAGTGATCCTCACCCAAGTAGGCGGCCTGAACCGCTGCGTCAGCACGGACATTGGCAGGCAGTCCGCTGGCAATCACAGTGCCATTGACCATCACGGTCAGTTGATCAGCCAAGGTAAAAATGGCATCGATGTCGTGTTCCACCAGCATCATGGCGTGTGTTGGTTTCAGGCGCAAAAGCAGCTGTACCATGCTCTCGGCCTCGGCTACACCCATGCCTGCCAAGGGCTCATCTAGCAACAACACCTGAGGCTCGGTTGCCAGTGTCATGGCAATTTCCAATTGGCGTTGCTCGCCATGGCTGGCGGCACCGGCCAGGGTGTGGCGTCTGTTTTGTAATCCAGCCAATTCCATGGCGCGTTCAGCACGTTCGTTCACATCGTGCATGTGCTTGGCTTGTTGCAACCATGCGAATGGATTGAAGGGCAGTGGTTGGCTGCGCGACTGCGCCGACAAACGCACGTTGTCCCAGACCGTGAAGGTTTTGAAGATGTTGGTCTTTTGATAGCTTCGACCCAAGCCATGTCGCGAAATTTTCTCCGGCGTCCAGCCCGTGATATCTTGCCCGTTCAAAGCGACATGGCCCGAAGTGGCGGGCAGGTCGCCGGTGAGCAAGTTGGTCAGGGTTGATTTGCCTGCACCATTGGGTCCAATGACAGCGTGAATTTCACCCAGGCGCAAATCAACGGACACTTCATTGACAGCCGTCAGACCCCCAAACTTTTTGGTGATCTTGTGGGCGCGCAGTAACAAGTTGTGCATTGAATGTGCTTCAGTCATTGTCTTGCTCCTTGCCTTTGAACAAGCTGGCAAACAATCCCAAAATACCGCGGGGTGCCAGAATCACCAAAGCCACAATGAAAAGGCCCATCCAAAGTTGCCAATGTTTGCCCAAGTTGAAACCGCCAAGTTCAGGCAAGTCTTTGAACACATGCAACAAATACTCGAACGAGAAAGCACCCACGATGGCGCCTGCAAAGTTGCCCATGCCGCCCAAGATCACCATCATGATGACGTGTGCACTCATGTGAAAACCCATCAGTTCAGGATTCACGTAGCCCGACTGTGCACCCCATAGGAAACCAGCCAGGCCGGCCAATGCGCCCGCCAGGGTGAATGCGGCCAATTTGTGGCCGAAGGTGCCATAGCCCAAAGCGCGCATGCGGTGCTCGTTCACGCGAATGCCTGCCAGGGCACGGCCAAAAGGGCTCCACAACAAGCGCCTTAAGAACACATAGACCAAGACCAAGAGTGCCAGCGTGAAAAAATAAAAAATGGTTTTGTTCTCTAAATCAATCAGCACGGCATCGGGTTTGAAGTTGATGTACAAACCATCCGAGCCGCCCAAGGCCTTGTTGTCAAAGAAGGCGTAGAACACCATTTGCGAAAAGGCCATGGTGACCATGATGAAGTAAATGCCATGGGTTCGGACCACCAGAAAACCGATGATCAGTGCCAGCATGGCCGATGTGCCAATGGCCACCGGCATCGCCCACCACAAGGCGATAGGCTCACCAGGCGGCGTGATGAAGGCCAGTGCATAACCTGCCACGCCAAAGTAGGCCGCATGCCCCAACGAGACCAAGCCTGTGACGCCTTGAAGCAAATCAAGGCTCATGGCAAAGATGGCCAAGATCATCATGCGCGTGACCATTTGCAAGTAGTAGTCAGAGCCTACAAATGGGAAAGCCGCCAAGGCCAACAGCGCGGCGCCCAGTAGCAGATTCAAACTGCGTGGCAGTGTTTCAAGAGGGGCGTGTGCGTCGCTCATGGCACCCCCTTAGTTCTTGAACAAGCCTTCAGGCTTGTAAAGTAAAACAAGTGCCATCAACACATAGACCAACATGCCAGAAACTTGAGGCAGCAAGACTTTGCCAAATGTGTCGACCAACCCTACCAACAAAGCGGCAATGAGAGCGCCTTTGACAGAGCCAATGCCGCCAATGACCACCACCACAAAACACATGATGAGCACTTGCGAGCCCATGTTGGGGTAGACACTGGAGACCGGTGCCGCCACCATGCCAGCAATGGTGGCCAGGCCAACGCCCAGCGCGAACACCAAAGCATGGATCAGTTTGATGTTGACGCCCAAAGCTTCGGTCATCTCATGATTGAAAGCGCCCGCGCGAATTTTCATGCCCAGGCGTGTTTTGGAGATGAGCAAGTACAGACCCAAAGCCAGAATCAAACAGACGCCCGACATGAACAAGCGGTAAACCGGATACGACAAGGTTTCGGTGAGTGGAATCGAAGCACTCAAGACATCGGGAATGGCAACGCCATGCACATCGTCCCCCCACAAAATAGAGCGCGCTTCTTCAAAAATGTAGATCAAGCCAAATGTCAAAAGCACTTGGTCCAGGTGGTCACGCTTGTAAAAGTGTCTGAAGAGCAACCACTCCAATATCAAACCAAACAGCACCGACAGCAAGGTGCCCAAGAGGATGGCCATCGTCAAGCTTTGGGTCAGGGCGGCCAAAGAATATGCCAAATAGGCACCCAACATGTAGAAACTGCCATGGGCCAAATTGACCACGCCCATGATGCCAAAGATCAAGGTCAGGCCCGCAGCCAACATGAACAACAGCAATCCGTACTGAACACTGTTCAGCAGTTGAATCAGAAAGTTGATGAAATCCATTTGGGAAAAAATTCACTCAGATGTGACGGACAATTTGTGACCATCTAGGCAGAAAAAAAGCGGCGGATCGCTCCACCGCTTTGTCATCTGGGTCAGAAATCAGCCCATTCGGCAACCTGTGCCAGGATCGGCCAAAGCTTTGGCGGCAACACCGATCACTTTGTTTTCGCCTTTTTCCGCTACACGCAAGTAGATGTCTTGCACGGGGTTGTGGGACTTGCTCATGGTCCACTTGCCACGTGGGCTGTCAATCACAGCGCCTTCCATGGCTTTGTAGAGCTCAGGTTTTTTAGACAAGTCACCTTTGACGGCGTTGGCACCTTGAATCAAAAGCAAGCCGGTGTCGTAGCCTTGAACGGCGTATACGTCGGGTTGCATTTTGAAGGCCTTGGCGTATTCCAAACGGAATTTGTTGTTGCGCGGTGTGTCCAGTGAGTCGCTGTAGTGCAGTGTGGTCATGACACCATCGGCCGCGGGGCCAGCAGCTTCCAACACGCCTTCTGTTAAGAAGCCTGAACCATACAAAGCAATCTTGCCTTTGAGGCCGGCTGCTGCAAAGTCTTTCATGAACTTGGCAGCAGAAGGACCTGCAAAGAAGCAAGCAACGGCGTCAGGCTTGAGCGCTGCAATTTCAGTCAACAAGGCTTGGAATTCAACGTTGGGGAAGGGCAGGCCCAACTCTTTCACAATGGTGCCACCTGCTTTGGTGTAGCTCTCTTTGAAGCCTTCGTAAGCTTCGTCGCCGGCAGCGTATTTCCAAGTGATCCAAACGGCCTTCTTGTGTCCTTTGGCAACCATGGTTTGGCCCAAAGCCAATGTGGGTTGGCTGTTGGAGAAGCTGGTGCGGAACACGTTGGGTGCGCACAAAGCACGGGTGGCCGCATGGACTCCCGCGTTGGGAATGAGGGTCAGCACGCCAGAGTCGCGGGCAACTTTTTGAATGCCCATCTGAACGCCAGAGTGAACTGTGCCGATCAGGACATCCACCTTGTCGCGTTGAACCAATTTGTTGGCGTTTTCAATGCCTTTGGAAGGCTCTGATTCATCGTCAACTTTGAACCATTCGATTTCTCGACCCGCCAACTTACCACCTTGCTCATTGATGGCCATGCGCACGCCATTTTCAATGGCAACGCCCAAGGGCGCGAAGGCGCCTGAATAGGGCAACATCAATCCAACGCGAATCTTGCCGGACTGGGCCAGCGCCCATTCAGGTAACAGCAAGCCGGAGCTGGCAGCACCAACCAAAGCGGCACTGCGTGTTAAAACCAGACGACGTGAGGGGGAATTGGTCATGAGAAATCTCCTTGTGAGATGCATTATGTTGCATATTGGATGAAGAAAAAGCTAGGCAAAACCCTGATGCCTGCAGTGGCATCAAGGTGGCAAGAAGAGAGGGAAAGGTTTGTAGGTGGCCTGCCCGGAGGGACTCGAACCCCCGACCTACGGCTTAGAAGGCCGTTGCTCTATCCAGTTGAGCTACGGGCAGATAAAAAAGGCCCTGGAACCGAGAAGGTAGGGCCTTGAATTGAAATGAATGGTCGGAGCGAAAGGATTCGAACCTTCGACCCTCTGGTCCCAAACCAGATGCGCTACCAGACTGCGCTACGCTCCGACAAGCTCCATATTCTAATGCGGGATCAGGCCAAATCTTGAAATTGGATGAAAAAGTTCATGCATTTTTCAATGCTTGCCCTGAAATCGTCAGTGTTGGTGAGGGGTCAAACACCGACAGATTTGATCAGCTGCCCCGCGTGATGGGCATTTCAACTTCACCTGGCATGAGCAGGTGTTTGGCCAATTCCAGCTTGGCCAAAGAGTTGCGGTGCACTTCATCAGGACCATCGGCCAATCGCAAGGTACGCTGGTGCGCATAGGCATAAGCCAATGGGAAGTCTTGGGAGACACCGCCACCGCCATGTGCTTGAATGGCCCAGTCAATGATTTGGCAAGCCATTTGAGGCGCCACAATTTTGATCATGGCGATTTCAGCCTTGGCCACTTTGTTACCCACCGTGTCCATCATGTAAGCCGCTTTGAGGGTCAGCAAGCGGGCTTGTTCAATCATGCAGCGTGATTCTGCGATGCGTTCTTGCCACACGGTTTGGCGTGCAACTTCGCGACCAAACGCGACACGAGAGTTAAGGCGCTTACACATCAACTCCAAGGCACGCTCGGCAATGCCGATGGTGCGCATGCAATGGTGAATACGTCCTGGGCCTAAGCGGCCTTGGGCAATTTCAAAACCACGACCTTCGCCGAGCAGCAAGTTGCTGGCTGGCACGCGGACATTGTTCAAGACCACTTCCATGTGACCGTGGGGTGCATCGTCGTAACCGAACACTGACAAGGCTCGGACCACGGTAATGCCAGGCGAATTGGCGGGCACCACAATCATGGACTGTTGCTCGTGACGACCTGCATCCGGATTGGTTTTGCCCATGACGATGTAAACAGCGCAACGTGGGTCACCTGCACCCGACGACCACCACTTGCGACCATTGATCACGTACTCATCACCCTCACGGCGGATTTCACATTGAATGTTGGTGGCATCGGAGGAGGCCACTTCGGGTTCGGTCATCAAGAAGGCTGAACGAATTTCGCCGCGCAGCAAGGGCTCAAGCCAAATGTCTTTGAGTTCCTCGCTGGCATAACGCTCTAGCGTTTCCATGTTGCCTGTGTCAGGGGCAGAGCAATTGAAAATTTCAGCAGCAAATGGCACGCGACCCATGATCTCGCACAAGGGGGCGTACTCCAAGTTGGACAGGCCTTGAGGTGCACGAGGCGACTTGGGCAAGAACAAATTCCACAAACCTGCAGCTTGTGCTTTGGGTTTGAGTTCCTCCACAATTTTGGTAGGAACCCATGCATTGCCTTTGGCGCGGTTGTCTTCTATCTCTTTGAAGAAGCGTGCTTCGTTGGGATAAATGTGCTCGTCCATGAAAGCCAGCAAGCGGGCTTGCATGGTTTTGACTTTGTCTGAATATTCGAATTGCATTGAAGGTCTCCTGTTGAATTTCAATAAAGGGGGTCAGACTTGGCTGGCAAAGTGCCATGCCATTTCAGCCATGGGTTTGGCGCCGGCACCTGAAGCTTTTGCTTGTTCACTGGATGCCGTTCCGTCTTCCACGCGTTTGGCAATGCCCTGCAAGATGGCGGCGATGCGGAAGAGGTTGTAGGCCATGTAAAAGTTCCAGTCTGTGGCCAATTTTTCGGGGGTGGTAAAACCGGTGCGCTCGCAGTAGCGTTTGATGTACTCGGCTTCATCTGGTATGCCCAAGGCTTTGTGATCCAAACCGCCTATGCCGCGGAATGAGCCTGGCTTGATGTGCCAAGCCATGCAGTGATAGCTGAAGTCGGCCAAGGGGTGACCCAATGTCGACAGTTCCCAATCCAACACAGCCAACACTTTGGGCTCGTTGGGATGGAACATCAGATTGTCTAAGCGGTAGTCGCCATGAACGATACTCACCAAGGATTCATCCTTGGCGCTGCTGGGAATGTTGGCGGGCAACCAAGCCATCAATTTGTCCATCTCGGGAATGGCTTGCGTGATCGAGGCGACATATTGCTTGCTCCAACGACCAATTTGGCGCTCGATGTAACTGCCAGGTTTGCCATAGTTGGCCAAGCCTTGCTCCGCAAACTTCACGGTGTGCAGCGCAGCGATGACGCGGTTCATTTCGTCGTAAATTTCGCCACGCTGCGCATTGGTCATGCCGGGCAAAGATTGATCCCACAGCACGCGACCCGCTACAAACTCCATCACATAAAAAGCCCGACCAATGATGGCCTCGTCTTCACACAGAACATGCATTTGAGCAACTGGCACAGCGGTACCCGCCAAACCTTTCATGACCGCAAATTCGCGCTCAATGGCGTGGGCTGAAGGCAGAAGTTTGGCCACAGGGCCAGGCTTAGCGCGCATGACGTAAGAACATGCGGGAGTGATCAGTTTGTAGGTGGGGTTGGATTGGCCACCTTTGAACATTTCAACTGTCAAGGGGCCTTGAAATCCAGGCATGTTGGCTTGGAGCCATGCCGCAAGTGCTGGCACATCGAAGGCGTGTGTGCCGGTGACGGGGCGGGTGCCCACGAAATGATCAAACTGGCTCATGTGGGAGTACCGCCGTATTAAACAAACTTGGTTGTGTGAAATCGCAGCTCAGTCGTCCGAATCCACGATTTTCAGAAGTGCTTCTCTGTCGAGAACTGTCAGGCCACCGGGCTCGATTTTGATGACATGCTCGCGCTCCATTTGCTTGAGCTCTTGGTTGACGCGCTGACGAGACGCGCCCAGCAGTTGCGCCAATTCTTCCTGCGCCAATTGCAAGCTGATGCGAATGGCTTTGGCATCCGATAGGCTGGGCACACCATAACTGCGCAGCAAGTGGTTCAATTGTTTGGCCAATCGCGCACGCAAAGGTAATGTGTTCAAGTCTTCCACCAAGCCAAACAGTTGCCGAATGCGCCGCGCGTGCAGACGCAGCATGGCATCGTAAAGCTCGACATGCGAAGAGAGGATTTTTTTGAAATCCGCCTTGGCCACGTTCAGTGTGGTGGTCTCGCCGTGTGCATACGCATCGTGCGTGCGCCTGTCGCCATCGAATATCGACACATCGCCAAACCAAATGCCTGGCTCGACATAGGTGAGGGTGATCAGCTTGCCCGAGACCGATGTGGAACTCACGCGGACCGCGCCCTTGGCGCACGCGATCCATTGCTCCGGCGGCTCGCCGCGGGCTGCAATCAGTTCGCCGTCTTTGTAACGCTTGACGTAGGCACATCGAAGAATGTCGTGTCGGAGTGAAGGTGAAAGGGTAGAAAACCAACGCCCTGCGTTGATTTGTCGCCTTTGAGACCCGGTCTTATTCGTAGCGAGGTGTTTCTTTGTTCAAAAAAGCTGAAATGCCAATGCCCGCGTTGACATGGTGCAAATTTTTCACAAAATGATCACGTTCTTGGGCCAATTGATGGTTCAGCGTTGACCCATCCGCTTCGGTCAAAAGCTCTTTGATGCTGGCCAGTGCATTGGATGCGCGCTGGTTCAGTTTGCTGGTCAAGGTGAGCGCGGTGCCTAAAGCTTGCCCTGGCTCACACAATTTGTTCACCACGCCCAGTTCATGCAATCGCTCGGCACCGACGCGGTCGCCCAACATCAAAAGTTCTGTGGCCAATTGGCGAGGCATGACACGGGACAAACTCCAGGTGCCACCACCGTCGGGCGACAATGCGATGTTGCTGTAGGCCATGACAAAAATGCTGTTGCGCGCAGCCACAATCATGTCGCAGGCCAAGGCCAGAGAAAAACCGGCGCCAGCTGCAGGTCCTTCAACAGCTGCAATGACAGGTTTGGGAAATGTCCGAATGGCTTCAATCCAGTTGTGTAAACCTTCAATGCTTTGCGCCTGATGCTCTGGTGGTTTTTGACGGTTGTCGTTCAGGCGCTGCAAATTGCCACCGGCACTGAACAAGCCACCTTCGCCTGTGATCACCACACTCTTGACCTCTGAACTGGACTCGGCCACGCTGAGCGCCTCAACGCCTGCTGCGTACATTTCGGGGCCCAGTGCGTTCCGGTGTTCAGGATTGCTGAGGGTCAGAATGAGTGTGGCGCCTTCGCTGGTGCTGAGCAATTGTGCAGACATCCGATCAGTCCTCAGTTTGCAACAGTGACAAACCAATGGCGCCACGGCGACGCAACCAGGGGCTAGGGCGATAACGGGGGTCGCCGTAGACGGTTTGCAAGTTGAACAGCACTTCCAAAACATTGGTGGGTCCCAATTTGTCACCCAGTGCCAGTGGGCCAACGGGGTAGCCCAATCCCAGGGTGACGGCGATGTCCAAATCTTGAGGTGTGCACACGCGCTGCTGGCACATATCGGCCGCAATGTTCACGATGTTGGCCACCACGCGTTGCGTGACAAAGCCACCACTGTCGCGGATCACACTGACGGCTTTTCCATCTTTGGCGAACAAAGCATGGGCTGCGTCTCGCATGTCGCTGCGTGTGGCTGGGTTGGTGGCCAAGACACGGCGCTTGGTGGCTGCATCGTCAAACAACATGTCGATGCCAACCGTGCGGGCAGGGTCCAAACGTTCGACCACAGCCACGGTGGTGACATCGAATCCCAAAGGTGCCACAAGGGTCAGTGCTTGTGGGGAAGGGGATGCACCTGTTTCAATGGTGGCACCCAAGTCCTTCAGCAACTGCAGCAACTCCAGCCTTCTGGAGGCGCGAGGCGAAACCCAGACAGGTGGGAATTCTTGAACCTCGGGCACCGGCGGCTCGGACGCAACTGCGGCCTTGCCGTCCACATAAGTGTAAAAACCTTCACCCACTTTTTTACCAACGACACCGCCTGCCAGACGTTGCGCGGTAATGACACTGGGCCTGTAACGTGGTTCTTGGTAGTACTGGTTGTAGATGGATTCCATGACTGGGTGCGAAACATCCAAGGCCGTGAGATCGAACAACTCGAAGGGACCTAATTTGAAGCCGACCTGGTCTTTCAAAATTCGATCGATGGTGGCGAAATCGGCCACGCCTTCGGACACAATTCTCAGCGCTTCTGTGCCGTAACCACGACCCGCATGGTTGACGATGAACCCTGGCGTGTCATTGGCTTGGACGGGTGTGTGACCCATTTGTGTTGCAAAAGCAGTGAGTCGCTCGCAGACAGCAGGGCTGGTTTTCAAGCCTGCAATGACTTCCACAACCTTCATCAAAGGGACTGGATTGAAAAAGTGATAACCCGCAAAATGGGCCGGTCGCTTCAATGCTGCGGCAATGGCAGTGACGGACAACGAGGATGTGTTGGTGACCAGCACAGCCGATTCAGGCAACAAGTTTTCAAGCTCAATGAACAATGATTTTTTGATGTCTAAGCGTTCTACGATGGCTTCAACTACCAGCTCGCATGTCTTCAAGTCACTCAAGGCATTGGCACCATGCAAACGGGATTTGTAGGCGTTGACGGTGTCTGCATCCAGCCGGCCTTTGCTGGCCAGTGTGTCCCAGACTTGGTGGACAGCATCTTTGGCTTTTTGAATGGCTTCTGCTTGTGTGTCGTAGAGCCAGACTTGGCTC
>RFVJ01000070.1 GCA_009928125.1 Betaproteobacteria bacterium | reverse complement strand
GTGAGCGCCGCGGCATTCTTTGCGAGCGGCTGCAGACACCATGGTGGCTTGAGCGCACTCGATCAGGTTGTCGACTTCCAAGGCTTCAATGCGCGCAGTGTTGAAGACTTTGGAGGTGTCAGTCAAACCAATGGCATTGACGCGTTCGCGAATCTCGGCGATCTTTTGAACACCTTCATCCATGCTGGCCTGTGTGCGGAACACAGCGGCGTGTGTTTGCATGGCTGCGCGCATGTCGTTGGCCACGTCTTGTGCGTATTCGCCTTTGCGACCTTCCAGGCGGTTGAGGCGAGCCAGTGTGAGGTCGGCTGCGTCTTTGGGCAAATCTTTGTGGGCTTTGGTTTTGCTTGCAAAGTCCACAATGTGATTGCCTGCTGCGCGACCAAATACCAACAAGTCGAGCAAAGAGTTGGTACCCAAACGGTTAGCGCCGTGAACGCTGACACATGAGCATTCGCCGACTGCGTACAAGCCATTGACCACGGCATTGTGGCTGCTGGCCGTTTGTGTGACCACTTGGCCGTGAACGTTGGTGGGAATGCCGCCCATTTGATAGTGGATGGTGGGCACCACAGGAATGGGTTCTTTGGTGATGTCCACGTTGGCAAAGTTGACGCCAATTTCGTACACAGAAGGCAAGCGCTTGTGAATGGTTTCTGCACCCAAGTGGTCCAGTTTCAAGAGCACATAGTCTTTGTTGGGGCCACAACCACGTCCTTCTTTGATTTCTTGGTCCATCGAGCGAGACACGAAGTCGCGAGGCGCCAAGTCTTTCAATGTAGGCGCATAGCGCTCCATGAAACGCTCGCCATTGCTGTTGAGCAAAATGGCGCCTTCACCGCGGCAACCTTCTGTGAGCAACACACCAGCGCCGGCCACGCCTGTGGGGTGAAATTGCCAGAATTCCATGTCTTCCAAAGGAATGCCAGCGCGGGCAGCCATGCCCAAGCCGTCGCCGGTGTTGATGAAGGCATTGGTGGACGCCGCAAAGATGCGGCCTGCGCCGCCTGTGGCCAACAACACAGTTTTGGCGTGCAAAATGTGCAGGTCGCCTGTTTCCATTTCGAGGGCTGTCACGCCCACCACGTCGCCTTCGGCATCGCGGATCAGGTCAAGGGCCATCCACTCCACGAAGAAGCTGGTTTTGGCTTTGACGTTTTGTTGGTACAGGGTGTGCAACATGGCGTGACCGGTGCGGTCGGCCGCGGCACAGGCACGTTGAACAGGCTTCTCGCCATAGTTGGCGGTGTGACCACCAAAAGGCCGTTGGTAAATGGTGCCGTCTGGGTTGCGATCGAAGGGCATGCCCATGTGTTCAAGGTCGTACACCACTTTAGGGGCTTCACGGCACATGAATTCAATGGCATCTTGGTCGCCTAACCAGTCAGAGCCCTTGATGGTGTCGTAGAAGTGGTAATGCCAGTTGTCGTCGGACATGTTGCCCAATGAGGCGCCAATACCCCCTTGCGCAGCCACGGTGTGAGAGCGGGTGGGGAATACCTTGGAGAGAACAGCAACGTTCAAACCAGCGCGTGCCAGTTGCAATGAAGCGCGCATGCCTGAGCCGCCCGCGCCGACGATCACGACGTCAAATTTACGCGTGGCGATCTTGTCTTTGGTGTAAGTCATGGTGTTTGAATTCTTGTTGAATGAGTTGGTGGTTCAGTATCGAAGTGGATCTGAACCGCATCAGAGACGCCACAAGGCCTGAACAGCCCAGCCGGCGCAACCAATGAGCCATGCCAATGAAGCAACGTGCAAGAAAAGACGCAAACCCAAGGGTTTGATGTAGTCCATCCAAATGTCACGAATGCCAACCCATGCGTGGTAGAGCAATGAGAGGATGGTGACAAAGGTTAAAAACTTCATCCATTGGGCTGAAAAAATGCCAGACCATTCTTCGTAGCCGATGGGGCCGCTTGTGAAAATAACTTGTGCCAACACCACCAAGGTGAAAGACGCCATGAGCGCTGCAGTGATTCTTTGGGCTAACCAGTCGCGCAGGCCATAGCGAGCGCCGGTTGTGATGCGTTTGGAGCCGTAATTGACTGACATGTGTTCTGTTCCTGATTAGTAAAGGCCAAACAATTTGGCAGCAAGGACGACAGTGAGGCCCAGGCTTAAAACCAGCGTTGCAACTGCAGAGGACTTGCCAAATGCTTTGGTCACAGCATGAAAAGTGTCCATGTAGAGGTGACGAACGCCGGCGATGAAGTGGTGCAAATAAGCCCAAATGATGGCCAAAGCGACCAATTTGATGAACCAACCTGGAACAAAGCCGATGCCGACGTTGAAAGCTGCGGCAAATGCGGCAAATGAAAACTCAGAAGAAATCGAGTTGTCAAACATCCAAATGATGAAGGGCATGAGCAAAAACATCAATGCGCCACTGATGCGGTGCAGGATGGACACCCAACCTGCGGCAGGAAGACGGTAAGTGGGTAAATCGCTGATGGCGTTGATGTTGCGAAATTCAGGCCTTTGACGGGCGGTTTCGGTCATTTTTGATTCCTCTTTGGTAACGGCACTGTCATTTTTGAATTCAGTGTTCGCGGATTCTATTGCAACGCAACAAACTGACATGAGGATTTCAGAAAGAAATTACATCTCGCGATGTCATTGCTTTGAAAAAGTCACCTAGGCGTCAATTCAGTTCGTTGTGATAGTGGTGGGTCTCTGTCACATAAAAACCCCGACGCAACTCCATCGGGGTGTCGTTGTAGGTGTAAGCGATGCGCTCCACACTTAACAAAGGTGTGTGAGATTTAATCTCAAGGAGCTTGCATTGTGCGGGATCTGGGACCACTGCCTTGATGCGTTCCTCTGCGCGGACCATTCGGACGCCAAATTCGGTCTCAAACAGTGCGTACATCGGGCCGTCATACTCACTCAAGCGTTCTGCGGTGAGTCCCTTGAAGGAATTGCCGGGCAGCCACAGGTCTTCCAAGATGGTTGGGGCGCCCGCAAACGAAAGTACACGCCGGACTTGCAAGACAGCGTCCCCAGTTCGCAAGGCCAAGGCCCGACCGATGTCAGCATTGGCCCTTGAACGTTTGCAATCGATGATCCTGCGCTGCGCTGGGCCCTCACTTTTGGGATCCCCCTCATCGGGCAGCAATTTGAGAAATCGGTATTGAACTTGTTGTTCGGCGTGTGTGGCCACAAAAGTTCCTTTACCTTGTCGTCGGACCAAGAGGTTGTCATTGGCCAATTCGTCAATGGCTTTACGAACAGTGCCTTGGCTGACGCGGTAACGGGCTGCCAGTTCGATTTCGCTGGGTATCCCCTCGCCAGGTTTCCATTCGCCTGATTGCAGGCTTTGAAGGATCAGACCTTTGATTTGCTGGTACAGAGGGCTGAAAGCTGGCGCCGCTGTGGCGGCGTCTGCAAATCCTGTGGAATCGACAGAAAAAACTTGGGATGTCATGTCAGTGACCCTGATGCAGGGTGAGCACAAAAGTGGGGCAATGATATCTTATATAAGACATAAGACAAATTGACTTTTGAGGGTTTTCGCGGGTACACTCGAAAGCTGTTTGCCCGTACCCATGTTTGTGTGTACCTGTCTGGAGAACCCAGATGACCCGGTCGGCAGTGAATGCCATGATGGGGTCGGCGAAGCCCGTTTTTTATCACTGTCTGGAGTTCACACCATGAGCAAAAAGCCCGTTCGCGTCGCCGTCACAGGAGCCGCTGGTCAAATTGGATACGCATTGTTGTTTCGCATCGCTTCCGGCGAAATGCTGGGCAAAGATCAACCCGTGATCTTGCAATTGCTCGAAATCCCTGATGAAAAGGCTCAAAAAGCCTTGAAGGGCGTGATGATGGAATTGGACGACTGCGCCTTCCCCTTGCTGGCTGGCATGGAGGCCCATTCCGATCCCATGACCGCATTCAAAGACACAGACTACGCCTTGTTGGTGGGTTCACGCCCACGTGGCCCAGGCATGGAACGCGCTGAGTTGCTCGCCATCAATGGCGCCATCTTCACGGCGCAAGGCAAGGCCTTGAACGCCGTTGCTTCTCGCAATGTCAAAGTGTTGGTGGTCGGCAACCCCGCCAACACCAATGCCTACATCGCCATGAAAAGCGCCCCCGATCTCAAGCCTGGCAATTTCACTGCCATGCTGCGTTTGGACCACAACCGCGCTGCATCTCAAATCGCTGCCAAAACTGGCAAGGCCGTGGCCGACATCCAGAAGTTGTGCGTTTGGGGTAACCACTCGCCCACCATGTACGCAGACTACCGCTTCGCCACCATCAACGGCCAATCTGTCAAGGCCATGATCAACGACCAAGAGTGGAATGCCAACGTGTTCTTGCCCACAGTGGGCAAGCGCGGTGCAGCCATCATCGAAGCGCGTGGTTTGTCTTCCGCTGCTTCTGCTGCCAATGCCGCCATCGATCACATGCGCGATTGGGCTTTGGGCACCAATGGCCAGTGGGTCACCATGGGCATTCCTTCACAAGGTTGGTACGGCATTCCCAAAGACGTCATGTTCGGCTTCCCCGTCACATGCGAAAACGGTGAATACAAAGTGGTGGAAGGTTTGGAAATTGATGCGTTCAGCCAAGCTTGCATCGACAAAGGTCTAATCAACTGACACTTTCGTGAAGCATCCGCGCGACATTCTCTTGGGTTCACAAGCGGCAAGCATGGTCTTGCCCGTTTGTGACCATTACAGTGGTGTCGAATTGCGGATGCGCAAAAGCTTGCAACTGCAAGCCGAGATGACCCAAGAATTGGGCGCTTGTGTCTTCGATGTCACCTTGGATTGCGAAGATGGTGCGCCTGTTGGCGGTGAAATTGAGCACGCCCATTTGGTGCAAGAAATTGCAAACGCTGCAGCGCCAGAAGCCAGGGTTGCGGTGCGAGTTCATCCTGTAGATCACCCCTCGTTTTTCGACGACGTGGAATTGATTGTTGGCCGCGTTCATTCCCGCTTGCGACATGTGATGATTCCAAAAGTGGAATCGCTTGCCGATGTTGAAACAGCTGCCAATGCATTGAACCATGTTGGCGCATTGAATCTGCCCTTGCATGTTTTGATTGAGTCACCTGCTGCAGTTCACCGCGCGTTTGAAATTGCAGCTCACCCCCGAGTGCAATCCGTGAGTTTTGGATTGATGGATTTTGTTTCGGCCCATGGCGGTGCCATCCCCGCCAGTGGCATGGGCGTACGAGGTCAATTCACGCACCCTTTGGTGTTGCGTGCCAAACTGGAAATTGCCAGCGCATGCCACGCCAATGGCAAAGTGCCATCTCATTGCGTGGTGACTGAATTCAGTGACCTGAATGCCATCAAAGTGGCTGCCACCCAAGCGTCCCGTGAATTGGGCTTTACACGCATGTGGAGCATTCACCCCAGCCAGATCAGACCCGTGGTGGAGGCATTGGCGCCCAGTGAACAAGAAATTGAGCAAGCCGCAGAATTGATATCTGCAGCGCAAGCTGCTGAATGGGCCCCTGTGAGTCATGCAGGCCAATTGCATGATCGCGCGAGTTACAGATTCTTTTGGCAAGTGCTAGAACGTGCTTACCAAACCGGAAGGCACATGCCGGCATCAGTTCAATCCTATTTTGGGGAGGCTGCATGCGCAACTTAACTGACTTTGGGTTCCAATGCCTTCAGATGGGTGTCATCGGTCTTTGCGGTATCGGCATGGCCTTGGCCCAGACTCCCAACTCGGCCCCCCATCCTGCCAAAGTGGCCAAGAAAAAAGAGCCCTCCAAAAGCATGCCCATGGCGCAAGAGCCTGAACTGGCGCCGCATGAAATCAGCATTGCAGAACGTGTGCATGTGGGCACGCTTCCCTGTGAAATGGGTGCTTCCGTGCGCATGACAGCCGACGCCAACGCGCCGGGCTATTTCACTTTGCAAGGCAAAGGCTACAAATACCGCATGCGTCCCGTGGCCACCAGCACGGGTGCAATTCGATTGGAAGATGAAAAAGCAGGCGCTGTGTGGTTGCAGCTTGCCAACAAATCCATGCTCATGGATCAAAAAAATGGACGTCGTTTGGCGGACGAATGTGCGCACCCCGATCAGGTGGCCGTCGCCAACGACATGAAGGTCAATCCCCCGCCAGCCTTGATCGATGTCAGCAATGCTGCAACACCGGTTCGGCGCTGATGGACAGTGTTTGAAAATTTTGTTTTGTAAATTTATTCAGCTAGACAGGAGAAAAAAATGTTGAAAGCCTACCGCGAACATGCTGCCGAACGCGCTGCATTGGGTATCCCACCTTTGCCTTTGGATGCAAAGCAAACTGCAGAATTGATCGAACTGATCAAATCACCCCCACAAGGTGAAGACGCGTTTTTGTTGGATTTGTTGACACACCGCGTGCCTCCCGGTGTTGACGACGCTGCCAAGGTGAAAGCTTCTTTCTTGTCCGCGGTTGCGCACGGTGACTTGAATGTTGCCTTGATCAGCAAAGCCAAAGCCACTGAACTGTTGGGCACCATGGTGGGTGGCTACAACGTCAAGCCGTTGATTGATTTGCTCGACGACAAAGAAGTTGGCGCTGTGGCTGCAGAAGGTTTGAAGAAAACATTGTTGATGTTTGACTTTTTCCATGACGTTGCAGAAAAATCCAAAGCTGGCAATGCCAATGCCAGTGCGGTGATCAAGAGCTGGGCCGATGCGGAATGGTTCACATCACGTCCTGAGGTTGAGAAAAAAATCACCGTGACGGTCTTCAAGGTTCCAGGTGAGACCAACACCGATGACTTGTCTCCCGCACCCGATGCATGGAGTCGCCCTGACATTCCATTGCACTACTTGGCCATGTTGAAAAACACACGCCCTGATGCGGCTTTCAAACCCGAAGAAGATGGCAAGCGTGGCCCCATGGCGTTCATTGAAGAACTCAAGAAAAAAGGCCACTTGGTGGCCTACGTGGGTGACGTGGTGGGTACGGGTTCTTCTCGTAAATCTGCGACCAACAGCATCATCTGGGGCTTTGGTGAAGACATTCCATTTGTGCCCAACAAACGCTTTGGCGGTGTGACTTTGGGCGGCAAAATTGCCCCGATTTTCTTCAACACACAAGAAGACTCTGGCGCATTGCCCATTGAAGTTGACGTTTCCAAATTGGAAATGGGTGATGTGATCGATGTCTTGCCCTACGACGGCAAGATCATGAAAAATGGCGCTTTGCTTGCAGAGTTTGAAGTACGCAGCGAGATGTTGTTTGATGAAGTTCGTGCGGGTGGTCGCATCAATTTGATCATTGGCCGCTCACTGACTGGCAAGGCGCGCGAGTTCTTGGGTCTTCCCACTTCTACTTTGTTCCGCTTGCCTAAAGTGCCAGCTTCGACCCAAGCAGGTTTCACATTGGCTCAAAAAATGGTGGGCCGTGCCTGCGGTTTGCCAGAAGGTCAGGGCGTTCGTCCCGGCACTTATTGCGAACCCAAAATGACCACTGTGGGTTCACAAGACACCACAGGTACCATGACGCGAGACGAGTTGAAAGACTTGGCGTGCTTGGGCTTCAGTGCTGACATGGTGATGCAGTCCTTCTGCCACACAGCCGCGTATCCAAAGCCTGTTGACGTCAAGATGCACCACGAACTGCCTGCTTTCATGAGCAATCGCGGGGGTGTTTCTCTGAAGCCCGGTGACGGTGTGATTCACAGCTGGTTGAACCGTCTGTTGTTGCCCGACACAGTGGGTACCGGTGGCGACTCTCACACACGTTTCCCTATTGGTATTTCTTTCCCTGCAGGTTCTGGCTTGGTGGCCTTCGGTGCCGCCACTGGCGTGATGCCTTTGGACATGCCCGAGTCCATCTTGGTCCGTTTCAAAGGCAAGATGCAACCAGGCATCACCTTGCGTGACTTGGTGCATGCCATTCCTTACTACGCCATCAAAGCTGGTTTGTTGACCGTTGCCAAGTCCGGCAAGATCAATGAATTTTCGGGCCGTATTTTGGAGATTGAAGGCTTGCCCGATTTGAAAGTGGAGCAAGCTTTTGAATTGTCTGATGCGTCTGCCGAGCGTTCAGCAGCAGGTTGCACGGTCAAGCTCAACCCAGAGCCTATCAAAGAGTATTTGAACTCCAACATTGTTCTGATGAAGAACATGATTGCGCAGGGCTATAACGACAAGCGTGCGCTTGAGCGACGCATCAAGGCGGTTGAGGCTTGGTTGGCCAATCCCAACCTGCTCGAGGCCGATGCCAATGCAGAGTACGCTCACGTGCTCGAAATCGACATGGACCAACTCAAAGAACCCGTCATGTGCTGCCCTAACGATCCAGATGACGCCAAGTTGCTGTCTGAAGTTGCAGGCACCAAGATTGATGAAGTTTTCATCGGTTCTTGCATGACCAACATTGGTCACTTCCGTGCGGCCTCCAAGTTGCTGGAAGGCCGTCGTGACATCCCTGTGAAGTTGTGGGTTGCGCCTCCAACCAAAATGGATGCTGCAGAGTTGACCAAAGAAGGCCACTATGGTGTGTTCGGCGCTGCAGGTGCGCGCACAGAAATGCCTGGATGCTCCTTGTGCATGGGTAACCAAGCCCAAGTGCGCGAAGGTGCAACGGTTGTCTCAACTTCCACGCGCAACTTCCCCAACCGTTTGGGTAAAAATACGAACGTCTATTTGGGTTCAGCCGAAGTGGCAGCCATCAGTTCCAAGCTGGGCCGCATTCCAACGGTTGAAGAGTACCAAGCCAGCATGACTGAAATCAACAAAGACGGAAGTCAGATTTACAAGTACATGAATTTCGACAAGATCGAAGAGTACGCTGAAGTCGCCAAAGGCGTTGCTGCTTAATCCAAGCTTTTCAGCTTAGACCCAAAGCCCAAAAGATGTCGGTCTTTTGGGCTTTTTTGATGGCGCGCATGTTGGGCTGAAAACTTCACTGCAAAATGGACCTTGTGAAAAATTCAATACTCATTGTCGGCGGCGGTATCGGTGGCATGGCGGCCGCTTTGGCTTGTGCGCAGCAAGGTGCACAGCCACACGTCGTCGAGCGTGCCCAAGTCTTCAGTGAAGTGGGTGCGGGTATTCAGATGGGGCCCAATGTCACCAGAACCTTGTTCGCGTGGGGTTTGGAAAAGTCCTTGCAAGAAGTGGTTTTCTCACCCCATCGTTTGCATGTGCGGGATACCCATTCAGGCGCTTCCTTGGGTGTCCTGCGTTTGGGTCAAAGAAGTCTTGAGACTTATGGTGCGCCTTACTTCACGGTACATCGTGCAGACCTGCATCAAGTTTTGTTGAATCATGTGCTTCGTTCTGGCAAATGCCAATTAAGTCTCAACACCCCAATCGATTTGATTCGTGAGGAGAATGACCACCTCTCTGTCAGTGGCCGCGGCCTTCCCGAAGGGCGCTTTGAACATGTCACGGTAGAGGCCGTTGTGGGCGCGGATGGGCTGTGGAGTGCCACACGTCAATATGTTGTGCCCCAAACCTCGCCTCGCGTCACGGGATTGATAGCCTACCGTGCACTTGTGTCGATGCAAGCCTTACCTGAAAGTTTGCGAACTCAAGATGTCACAGTGTGGGTGGGGCCTCAGGTTCACGCCGTTCTTTATCCCGTCCGGCGTGGCGAATTTTTGAACTTGGTGGTCATCGTGCGGGCCAGTTCGCCCGAACCACTTGAAGATTGGGATCATGCCGCCAACCAGCGTGATCTTGAGTTGGCCATGGGCTTTGCGCATACCGATTTGAAAAAGACATTGGAAACTGTGGCGGCATGGCGCTTGTGGCCCTTGTGCGATCGACCGCCCGTTAAGGGCTTTCACGAAATGGCCAAAGGCCGAATTGCTTTGTTGGGCGATGCTGCGCATCCAATGCGACCGTTTTTGGCGCAGGGTGCAGGCATGGCCATTGAAGATGCAGCCCAACTGGCCACGAGTTGGGCCAGAAGCGATTTATCGGTCGCTGAGCGCTGGCAGATGTATGCGCAAGCTCGGTGGGCTCGAAATGCCAGAGTTCAACAAAGATCGATTCGCAACGGTGAGATTTTTCACATGCAGGGACCATTGCGCTGGGGCAGAAACATCGCCATGCGCATGATGGGGGAGTCCTTGATGGATTTGCCTTGGCTTTATGCAGGCCCCTGAATCAGCCTTGGCCAAGGCTG
>RFVJ01000069.1 GCA_009928125.1 Betaproteobacteria bacterium | reverse complement strand
TCGCCATAACCACTGATATCGCAAGTGATCAGTCGAGGGTGCAATGCGCGAAGTCGCTCAGAACCAATCCCCAATCGCTCTGTGGCACCTGGCGCCAAGTTTTGTATCAGAACATCTGCTTGGGCCAGCATGTTTTGAACAATCGCTAAATCATTTTCATTTTTAAGATTCAGCGCGACCGACTCTTTGCCTCGGTTAATCCATACCCAATAGGACGACTCGCCATAGACAGCACGGTCGTAACCGCGCGCAAAGTCACCTTCAGGGCGCTCAATTTTGATCACCCGGGCACCGGCATCGGCCAATCGACTGCTGCAATAAGGGGCAGCCACTGCCTGCTCTAGTGCGACAACCAGTATACCGTCCAACGGCCGTGCTGCTGTGGTCGCTGAATTTGTTTGATGTGATTTAAGGGTCATAAAGCTAGTCCGTTATGGCATCGTATTGTGAGCAACTGAACGGTACTGGGGAATTACAAATATTCGAATTCAGTATTGCGACTTCAACAACACAGATGTTGCTTAAGTTGCAACACAGCGTGAATGATATTGAAATTGTCATGCACATCAGTTGTCGTCACAGTACGCCCTGTCAATCAACGATAGGAGACAAGTATGTCAGTTATTCGCAAAAGCGCCATCGCTTTAATCCCTGTGATTGCCGCACTCATTCCAGCGGTATCACAAGCTCAAACCCGTGAAGTCAAAATCTATGGCTTCGGCGCCAAGAGTGGCGTGGTTCGTATTTTTGGCTTGAACAGTGAAGCTGCCATGAAGGCCGCAGCAGACCAAATCAACAAGGCTGGCGGAGTCACGCTAGGCGATGGCACCAAAGGCAAACTGGTACTGGAGTATTTGGACGACCGTTGTACAGCTGAAGAAGGTATCAACGCACTGCGCCGCATTGCAGCTTCAACCGATGGTTTTGTCGCTGTAGGCCCAACTTGCAGCAACGTGGCTGAACCCGTATTTGGCATCTTGCAGAAAAAAGTTGGTGATGCGTCAGATACCGGTTTGCAATTCCCCTTGTACACCGATGTGGCCGCCAAGGGTGGTTTGGCGTCCATGTCGCAATGGGCCTTCCGCAACGTACCCAGCGAAGCGAACATGTACAAAAGCTTGTTTGACTGGATCAAAGCCAATCACCCCGAAATCAAAACCATTTGGGGCGGAGTTGAGAAAGACTTTGCACACAGCAATGCCACGTTCAACGTGATGAAAGACTTCGCCACCAAAGCTGGCTTTGAAGTTAAAGGTCAAAGCGAATGGTTATTGGCAGATACCACATTCTCCAATCAGATTCGTGAAATGCGCCGCGGAGAGGCCGACCTGGTCATGCCCAAAATGATGGTGGGTTTGACCAGCTCATCTAGCATTGAAACGCTGCAAGGCTGCGCTGCACAAGCTGAAGGCATGTTGATCCCCACCAGCTTTGCACCCGTCACTGACGACGCCCGTAAAGCCGCACAAACACTGCAAGCCACAGGCGTGAGCATGGACCTGCACAACGCCGCTGCTTGGGAAAACATCTACACGCTGAAAGACCTGATCGAAAAAGCCAAGATCATGGCCAAGCCCGAGACCATCAAAGCAGACCGTCAAAAGATGCGCGATGCATTGGCCGCCATGAAGGAAAGCTATGGATTGCTAGGCAAAGTAGGTCGCACTGAAGACCGCGAAGCCACAAAACCCTTCCTGTTTGTGCAGGCCAAAAAAGGCGAGTGGACCGTCGCTCACAAACCTAACTGATCGGAGGCATTGATGGCCTGGATTGATTTCCTCGATCTGGTGCAGTCTCTCATGGACGGTGTGATGTTCGGTGCCACCTATGCACTCATAGGCATCGGCTTCACACTGATCTTTGGCGTGATGCACAAGATCAATCTTTCATATGCAGCAGCCTCAGTGGGCGCAGCTTATCTCAGCTTGCTCATTGTGAGTGTGGCACCCTCCCCTGTGGTGTACCTCATGGCCGCAGTCTGCGGTGGCGTGCTGGGTGCACTGGTTTACTTTGTGTGCTTCAGGTTTCTGCCTTTGAATCAATCCTTGGCCACGCTCATGTCGACGGTCGGCATGCTGCTGGTGCTTGAAGAAAGCATTGTTCACGCCACAGCCGGCATGCCCCAAAACTACCCAGCGGCTTTTGCTGATACGGTGTTCAACATCGGTCCCTTCATCTTGCGAGGCGACTTGTTGTTTGTCTTTCTATTAGGCTGCGCTGTGATGGTGGGCCTGAAGTTCATGCTGGAAAAAACACGCTTGGGATTGGCAACTCGCGCAGTTGCGCAGCAGCCTATCGCAGCTCAAATCTGCGGCATGAGTGTGGACCAAACCAATGCGTCTACTTTTGTGATTGCAGGCTTCTTGGGCGGCACCGCGGGCGCCATGACAGGCGCAGCCATTGGCGTTTTGTCCCCCCTGCTGACCTTGCCCCTTACCGTGAAAGGTTTGGTTGTCACAGTGATTGGCGGCCTGGGAAGCATTCCTGGGGCTATTTTGGCGGGCCTGATTGTGGGCGGCGCAGAGAGCCTTTTCCAATTTGTACGTGGCGTGAGTGAACGCGACATCTACGTGATGCTCATGCTGTTTGTTTTTCTTGTTTTCCGACCCAACGGCTTGTTTGCAGCCCCGGGTGGTCGCGACTGATTCGGAGCAGATGCGATGGACTTTTATATCGGTTTGCTTCAAGTGATTGGCGTGCACACCTTGCTGGGCTTGTCTGCTTGGTGCGTTCTTCACACGGGCCAAGTGAGTTTGGCGCAAGGCGGATTTTTTGCCATTGGTGCCTATGTGGCTGGCATGCTCACGGCCATGGTCGGATGGCCATTGGCATGGGCATTGCCCACAGCAGCTTTGTTTGCGGGTTGCATCGCCATCGCGATTGGCTTTCCTGCCCTGCGAGTCAAAGGATTGATGCTGGTGGTGGCTACGACAGCCTTTGCAGAAATTGTGCGCTTGGTCTTTTTCAACCTCAAATGGCAAGTGCAAACGCCAAACGGCATGGTCGGACCCGACGGTGGTTTGGGCTTTGGCGGCATTCGCTACTTTCCTGCCAACGCATGGAGCGGCCTTGAAATTTTGAGCCTCATTTGGAGCGTGGTTGCCGCGGTGATGCTGTTCTTGTGGTTGCTAGACCGTTCACGCATTGGCACCTTGTGGCGTGCCGTGGGTGAAGACGAAGTGGCAGCCCAAAGCGCGGGCATCAATTTGACGGCCGCCAAAGTTTCAGCCTTTGGCATTGGCGGAGCCATTGCCGGTTTGGCCGGCGGCATTTTCAGCCACAACACCACACACATTGAGCACGGCAACTTCACCATCTTGCTGGCCACGTTTGCCATTGCTTACCCCATCATCGGAGGCCTCAAGAGCTTGCTGGGCACTTTGGTGGCCGTGGTTTTCATTCAAGGCGTTTTGATTGAGGGTCTGCGCTTCTTGGGTGACTGGCGCAGCCTGTTGTTCGGCGCCATGATTTTGGCCGTCATGCTGATTCGCCCCAGCGGCGTCATCTCCGCGCCATTGAATTTGTCTTTGTTCATCTTCAAAAAGAACGCAACAAAGCTTGGATCCTCCAAAGGAGCAAGCCATGCTTAAACTGGAAAACTTGGCACGCCACTTTGGCGGCATCAAAGCGGTTGACGGCATTGACTTTGAAGTCAAACGCGGTGAAATCTTAGGCCTGATCGGCCCCAATGGTTCAGGCAAAAGTACCACCGTTAATTTGGTGGCGGGCTTGTACAAGCCCTCTGCGGGTCGGGTGATTTATGAAGGCCATGACATTCAAGATCTGCCGCCGCATGAACGCGCCAACTTGGGCATTGCGCGCACTTTTCAAAATATTCGATTGTTTGGTCAACTGAGTGTTTGGCAAAACCTGTGGGCAGCACGTGTGGTTCGCGAATCCGGATGGGCTGGACTCAAAGCCCGTTGGTTTGCCACTGCAGCGCAGGGCAAATTAGAAACCGAAGCTTATTTGGAATTTTGTGGTTTGCAACACAAACGCGATCACTTGGCGGCCAACTTAGCCTTTGGAGAACAACGTCGTTTGGAGTTGGCACGCGCCGCCATTTCGTCGCAAGATTGCAGAAGGCAAGCCAGCAGAGGTGCAACAAGACGGGCAAGTGCAGGCGGCCTACCTTGGTTCAGACAGCGACGACGCGTTCATGCAAGCTGCCCTGCAAGCTTAAGGAAGAGAACATGCTTGAAATTGAAGAAATCGCTTGTGGCTACGGCAAAATCGAAGCCTTGCGCAAAGTCAGCTTGTCGGCCAAGCCCAATGAAGTCACATGTTTGCTCGGACCCAATGGCGCTGGCAAAACCACCTTGATGATGAGCCTGGCGGGCATTTTGAAACCCTCGCACGGCAGCATCAAGTTTGAAGGTCAAAACCTGGTCGGCTTAACGCCTTCGCAAATTGTGCAACGCGGTTTGGCTTTGGTGCCTGAAAATCGATTGGTCTTTCCGGCACTCACTGTACGTGAGAATCTGATGGCCGGTGCGTACTTGCGTAAAGACCGTGAGGGCATTGCCAACGACATCGAACAGCAGTTGCACCGCTTTCCTAGATTGCGTGAACGCATTGACCAATTGGCGGGTACTTTGTCGGGCGGCGAGCAACAAATGTTGGCTCTGGGTCGCGCGCTCATGTCGCGCCCTCGCCTTTTGCTGATGGACGAGCCGTCCGTGGGCTTGGCCCCCAAAGTGGTGGCAGAGATTTTCAGCATCATTCGCCAGTTACACCAAGAGGGCACGAGCATTTTCTTGGTTGAGCAAAACGTGCACATGGCCCTCAAAGTGGCACAACACTTTTACTTGCTGCAACAGGGTAAAGTGACTTTCTCGGGCACACCTGATCAACTGGCCGAAGACGATTTGGTGCAACGCGCTTACTTGGCAGGACACACCGCCAAAGCATGATGCTGATGCGGGATACACGATGTCAGATTTCTTGCAACGCACACTGGATGGGCTGCTAGAAGCAGGGCCTTATGCCTTGATTGGCCTGGGCTTGACGCTCAGCTTTGGTGTGCTGCGCAGAATCAATTTAGCTTTTGGTGCAACAGCACTTTTAGCGGCTTATGTGGGATCTTGGCTACACGTTCGTTGGGGCATGCCAGCGTTGGGAGTTTGGCTGGTCGTCATCGTCACCACAGTTGCTGTTGGTTTTTATGTCGAATGGGTCTGCTTTGACAATGCAGACCAAGGCACGTCAAGCTTGCGCCGTCAAAGCCAAGTCGGCATGGATTTGCGCATGGATGGGCGCGATGCCACCGTGATGGCCGCCAGCTTTGCATTGTGGATGCAACTTGAACAACTGGCGGTGAACTTTCAACCGAATCACCTGCACCCCTTCCCCGACTTGTCGTCACAGGCCAATGTGCAATGGGGTGCGCTCAATTTTCGGCCTGACCGGCTGAGTGTGTTTCTGATCACCATGGCTTTGATGGCTTGCATCACGGTGTGGCTCAAACGCTCGCGCTCAGGTTTAAGCCTGCGTGCTGTCGCCTCAGATTCAACGGCAGCGCATTTGAGCGGTTTCGATGTTTCACGAATTCGTTATGCAGGGACCGCTTTGTCTTGTGCTTTGTGCGGGATTGCCAGTTGCGCGGTTTTGTCGATGGACGGCCAAGTAACGCCGATGTTTGGCATGTGGGTTTTGCTCAAGGGTTTAACCTGCGCGCTGATTGGCGGACTGGGTTCTGTGCGAGGCGTATTGGGAGGCGCAGTGCTATTGGGTATCGCCGAAGCCCATGCGCAATCCTTGTGGGGTGCTTTGGGCCGCGATGCCACCACATGGGGTTTGTTGTTATTGGCTTTGATCACCCAAGCCAGTCACTTTCCCAGCCTGAAAAGTCGCTTTCAGGGCGTGCAACATGGGTAATGCTTTGTGCATCACCGATCCGGGTGCGGGCATGTACATCCAGTGGATCATTCTGTCCTTGATGGGCTTGTCAGCTTGGTTGGTCTTGCAAACAGGTCGGATTTCATTGGGTCAACAAGCCTACTTTGGCATTGGCGCTTATGCTGCATCGCTTGTGACGGTGATGTGGCATGGCTCCTTGTGGCTGGCGTTGGTCACTGCATTGGCTTGTGGTGCCTTGTTTGCAGCCATCACCTCCCAAATGCTTCGTGCTTTGAAAGGCTTGCCATTTGCGCTTGCCACATTGGCTGTGGCCGAGTTGGTGCGATTGGCACTGTCTGCTTGGACTTGGCGTGTGCCTCACCCGAAGGGCTTTGAGGTTGGTCCCGATGGCGTCCACGGATTTCGCGAAATCAGATGGTTGTTTGAAAACCAAATTGACCCAGAGACTTACCTCAGCTTCAACGCATTGGCCCTGACCCTTTCAGTGGTGACCATTCTTTGTATCAGTCAAACCAAACAAGGCTTGGCCATCCGAGCGGTGGGCTTGGACACAGAGTTGGCTGAGGTTCAAGGTGAGTCTGTGCAGTCATTGCAAGCGCTGACCCAAACATGGGCAGGCGGCATTGGCGCTTTGGCCGGTGCACTTTATGCCCATCAAGCCACCTATGTAGAGCCCGCAGTGTTCGATGTCATGTTGGGCATCCACGCTGTGGGCTACGCCATGTTGGGTGGTTTGGCCACACCGCTCGGGCCCCTCTTGGGATCGGCTTTTGATTTGGGCTTGCTGGAGGCCACACGTTGGTTTGAAGGTTGGCGCATGGTGATTTTTGGTGGTCTGGTGGCGCTGTTTTTGCGCTGGCGACCCGATGGATTGCTGAACTCAGCCAGCCTGCACGCGATTCAAGAATTTATTCAACGGAGAAAAACACATGAGCACTCAAAATTTGCTTGAACAAAAAACCATCGTCGTGACAGGCGGCGCCACCGGCATCGGCCAAGCCTTTGCTTTGGGTTGCGCGGCACAAGGCGCCAACTTGGTGGTAGCCGACATGAACTCAGCCGATGAAACTGTGGCGGCCATTCAACAAGCGGGCGGCAAAGCGATTGGCGTGAAAGTCGATGTGTCCAACCAAGAATCACTGAACGCCATGGCCGACGCGGCGCTGAAGGCCTTCGGTCGCATCGATGGATTGGTCAACAACGCAGCCTATTTTCGGGAAGTGAAACTCACACCCTTCGAGGAAATCGATCCTGAAATTTGGGAGCGCATTTTTCAAGTCAATGTACAAGGCGTGTGGCAGTGCTGCAAAGCCGTGATGCCTGCCATGCGAGCTCAAAATTCTGGATCGATTGTCAACATCTCTTCTGTCGTCGCTGTTGCCGGTCAACCAGGCTATCTGCACTACGTCGCCACCAAAGGCGCTGTGCTGTCCATGACCAAAGGTTTGGCGAAAGAGTGCGGCAGCGTTGGCGTTCGTGTGAACGTGATAGCCCCCGGCTTTGTGATCACCGACGCTACCAAAAATCGTCCAGTGGAGTGGCAACAAAGTTTCTTGAAAGCCCGTGCCATTTCACGAGAGCAACGCCCTGCCGACTTGGTGGGCACCGCCATGTATTTGTTGTCTGATTTGTCCGCATTTGTCTCTGGTCAAACCGTCGTGGTAGACGGTGGCCACATCATGTACTGAACCCCTGAAAGGAAACCACCATGAGCACCCCTATTCTTCATCACTACGAGTTTTCGACTTTCTCAGAAAAAATTCGAACCGCCTTGGGCGCCAAACAACTGACTTGGAAGTCGGTTGACATTCCTGGCATGCCACCCCGCCCCTTGCTAACGCCCTTAACCGGCGGCTATCGCCGTGCGCCTGTTTTGCAAATAGGCGCTGACATTTATTGCGATACGCACGCCATCCTGAGCGCACTTGAGCGCTTCAAACCCAACCCGAGTTTGTTCCCTGCAGGGCAAGAAGGATTGGCGCGTGGCTTGGGCTTTGCATGGGAGCGCCAAATGTGGGTGCCGACCATTGGTGTGCTGGTTCACTTCATTGGCGAGCACATTCCACCGGAGTTCATCAAAGACCGCAAAGAAGGCTATTTGGGCATTGACATTTCCAAAGCAGCCATGGCGCCACAATTTGAAGAACACGTGCAGTTTGTGCGCGCGCAAATTGCATGGCTGGCCCAGTGCGTCACGGCTCACAAATATGTCTTGGGAGACCAACTGAGTGCAGCCGATTTGGCCTGTTGGCAAACCATTTTCCTGTTGCGCAAAAACTGTCCGCCCGAAGTTGATGCGTTACTCAATTTGGGACCCATCTTGCCTTGGTACGAGCGCATTGCAGCCATCGGTCATGGCACCCATTCAGTGATGTCTGCTGAAGAGGCTTTTGAGGTCGCCAAGGCTGCCAAACCCATGCCCATCACGCACATTGCTGCGGGTGGCTATCCAGAAGGTATTTCGGTGGGCAGCAAAGTCAGCGTCACACCCGAAGACAACGCACGCGTCCCTGTGGTGGGCACCTTGCTCGCTTGCGACGCTTTCAACATGGTGATTCACCGTCATGACGATGTGGCCGGCGACTTGAACGTTCATTTCCCCCGCTTGGGCTACACCCTGGCCAAAGCTTAATTCACTCAAACTTAGGAGATTCAGATGTCCATTCAAGAACAAAACAAACAAACCTGCCGCGATTACTTCAAAGCCTTTTTGGCGCGTGATACCGCGTGGATGGCCAAGCACATCGCACCCGACTTTGTGCGCAACGACCCAGGCCTGCCCTTTCAAGTCAAAGGCCCTGAAGGCGTCGCCCAATTGCACGATGTGTTGCTGCCTGCTTTCCCTGACATGAAACTGCCCTTCTTTGATTTCGTCGCTGAAGGCGATAAAGTGTTGGTTCGCCTCAAAGTGCAAGCCACTCATACCGGCCCCTTTGGCGACTTGGCTGCCACGCATCGCAAAATTGACATCGACGTGATGGACCTGTTTCAAATTCAAGACGGTGTATTGGTCGGCCACTGGGCTTTGCTGGACAATATGAACATGAGCAAGCAACTCGGCACCATCGCCTAATTCTTCACTGGAGTCATGATGCAACTTCTAGCCAACACAACCTCGCCCTTCGTTCGCATTGCCCGCGTAGCCTTGATCGAAAAAGGCTTGCACATTGAACCCACCGTGGTTGACCCATGGGCGGACGATGTGCGCTTGCGTCAAGCCAATGCGGCTACGCGTGTGCCCAGCTTGATCTTGGACGATGGCACCCCCCTGACGGAGAGCTTGTTGATTGTGCAATGGCTAGAAGCCACTTACCCCGCGCCGAAGTGGCCTAGCTTGCTGGGTTCGCCGGAAAAGGCAGCAGGCGTGTTGTCGCGGGCTGGCGTTGCAGTGGGCGGCATTGATGCGTCGGTCACGACCATCATCACTCGCAAAGTAACAGCACCCGCTTTGTTTGACGAAACGCCAGTGGGTTTGCGCCGCCGTCGCACCATGATTGAAACACAACGCCGTCTGGAAGAATTTGCCTGCAATTTTAACGGTCAGTACCCCAGCGACAAAGCGCCAACCTTGGACATCATTTGCGCGGTGGTGCTATACGACTATCAACAACTGCGTTATGCAGATCAGGGTTGGTTGCCCCAAACCCCTGCGCTGAAGGGCTTGGCGGAGGCTATGCGCATTCGCCCCTCATTTGCAGAAACAATGCCACGCATTGTTTAGGCCAAATTGAATCAGTCTAAAAACTTAAATCGCCGACGCATCTTCGTCGGCCGCCAACGCTTGCAAATGCGTGGCCAAACGTCCTAGGGGTGTTTGCGACGCAGGATGGCTGCGCACGCAAATCATCATTTTTCGCAAAGCCCACTTGTCGGACAATGGAATGACTTTGAGTTTCATGGCATGCGCAAAGCTCCGAGCGGCTGCCATGGGCAATATGCCAATGCCCAATTCGGCTTGGACAGCACGACAAACCGCTTCAAAACTTCGCACCTGAACGCGCAAGGCCATGGGGTGCATGTATTGAGCAGCTTGGTCTGTCAGCAAACGGGTCAATGTGCTACCCGCCTCCAAACCAATCAAATCGCGCTCTAACAGTTCACTGAACTCCACAGACTTGGCATTGAGTACATCGTTGGCTTTCAAAACAGCGGCCAATTGGTCATTGCGATAGGGTTGAACCCACAAGCCTTGTACGTCGCAGCCGTCAACCACCACGCCCAAATCGGCTTCACCCGTTCGCACGCGGCGCACGACCTCATCGCTCCACGACTCTTCCAACAT
>RFVJ01000068.1 GCA_009928125.1 Betaproteobacteria bacterium | reverse complement strand
AGCCTTGGACCAATGACATGCGAGCGGCCATTGAGCATCGCATGGGCATCGATGCCGTTGACATTTATGGTTTGTCAGAGGTGATGGGCCCCGGTGTGGCCAGTGAGTGCATCGAAACCAAAGACGGCCCCACCATTTGGGAAGACCATTTCTACCCTGAAATCATCAACTCCGAAACAGGCGAGCCTGTGGCCGATGGCGAAATGGGCGAGTTGGTGTTCACCAGTTTGACCAAAGAGGCTTTGCCCATCATTCGTTATCGCACCCGCGACCTCACACGTCTTTTGCCAGGCACCGCACGCAGCATGCGCCGCATGGAAAAGATCACCGGCCGCAGTGATGACATGATGATCATTCGCGGCGTCAACGTGTTCCCCTCACAAATTGAAGAACTCATTTTGAAGCGCCCCGAGTTAGCGCCACATTACCAGTGCGTGCTAACGCGCGAAGGTCCGATGGACAACTTGAAAGTGGCTGTGGAAACACGACCCGGCATGCCGCCAGAAAGCATAGAGGCACGCGCAGCTGCCAAGATGCTGCAGCACGAAATCAAGGTTTACATTGGCTCTAGCGTGGAAATTGATTTGCGCGCCGAAGGTGGGGTAGAGCGAAGCCAAGGCAAAGCCAAGCGTGTGCTTGACCTGCGGGGCAAATGAAACTTAAGCCCCGTCCAGCCAAGCGCTGGTGAGGGTGTTTTGGGAAGCAGCCGTTTGGCTTAAGCGCCAAGTGTGCACATCACTGGGCAATGTCAGCGGCAGTTCAAACACTTTTTGATCACGCGTGATGGTGGCCACGGCTTTTTTCTCGTGACCGAGCAGCAGCGTCAGGTCTTCCAATTTTTTCAAGCGCCAAGTTTGAGATTTGGCTTTGGCACTGGCCACGGCCCACCATTCATCACCTGCAGCCAAGCCCGCCTTTTCAGCGGCGCCGCCACGCAGTACCGCTTTGACTTGCACCACGCCTTGTGATTCGAGCACGCGCAAGCCCAAACGCTGTGCCATTTGCGGTGCATCTTCGTGCACCACCACGCCATGCGAGGAGAGCAAAGTTTTGAGTGGCAACTCTTGGGTGCTGTGCACCCAGGCTTTGAGTTCTCTCTTCCAGCTTCTGCCGGTTTGCATTTCCAATTCCGCCAACAAGTCTGCTTCACGCATGGCGCCCCCCTTGCAGCGCACCCACAACCCGCGCATCACATGGTCCAAGTTGGAAGTGCCCTCTGAGCGCATGGTGAGGTCAATGCACAAAGCCACCAACGCACCTTTGGTGTAGTAGCTGATGGTGGCGTTGGGTGTGTTCTCGTCTTGGCGGTAGTACTTCACCCAGGCATCAAAACTGGCTTGTGCTGCACTTTGTACCTGGCGTCCTGGTGCCTGCAAAACCAGGTTGATGGTTTTGTTGAGGAGTTTGAAATACTGACCATCGTCAATCAACTTGGCACGGCGCAACAGCAGATCGTCGTAGTAACTGGTGAAGCCTTCAAAGAACCACAACAGTTCGGTGTAATTCTCTTGGGTGTAGTCGTAGCGCATGAACTCGGCGGGGCGCAGTTGTTTCACATTCCAAGTGTGAAAATACTCGTGACTGATGAGTCCTAACAAAGTGACATAGCCTTCGGACATTTTTTTCATGTCCAAAGAAGGCAGATCGCGCCGATTGCAAATGAGGGCAGTGGAGTTGCGATGTTCTAGGCCGCCATAACCATCTTCAACTGCATTGAGCATGAAGACGTAACGTTTGTAGGGGGCTTGAGATGCAGGTTTTTTCTCATGCCAGAACTTGATCTCTGCTTCACAAATTTTTTGTGTGTCAGCCAGCAAGCGCGCCCCGTCAAATGAGGCCATGGCCCCTGCAATGACAAATTCGTGGGGGATTCCGCAGGCTGTGAACTCGCCCCGCCAGAAGTTGCCCATCTCAAACGGGCAATCGACCAACTCGTCGTAATTGGACGCAACGTACTCGCCAAAACCTTGCTTGTTGACTTTGACACTTTGCATGCCTGTTGCAACAGACCAAGTTGTACCCTTGGGTGCTTTCAAGGTGAGGCCATGCGCCGCATCTTCTTGGCCATGGACACGCAAGCACAGGCTGGTGCCATTGAAGAAACCCCGTTGGGTGTCCAGCCATGCGGTGCGCACTGAATTGTCAAATGCATAGACCTCGTAGGTCAATTCAAGGGCTGCGGTATTTTTGCAATCAATGTGCCACTGGCTTTTGTGATCTTGAAATACGCTGACTCTTTTGCCCGCTTGTTTGGCTTTGAGATTTTGCAGGTGTTTGGAAAACTCGCGCACCAAGTAGCTGCCAGGTATCCACACTGGCAGCGACACCACCTGACCTGCATCGGGCTTGTCAATGCGCAAAGAAATTTGGAAGAGGTGGCTGTGAGTTTGACTGGCGTCAATCGTGTAATGAATGGCAGGCATTGTTTTCTTCATCAGGTGGCAGCGGCGCCAAACAGGCAGCTCAAGGCGGCCACAACGGTCAGGTGCAAGCGCATGGGCAGCCATTCTTGCAAGCCTGCTTCAAGGTAGGCTTTGCGATCAACGGTGTAGCAAATGATCAAAATGAAGGCCAGCAAGGGCAAGCCCGCATAAGCCGGCATGGTGATGGCAATCCACGCCAGCAAAGAAGGCACCACGCCCCAACCAAAATGAAACAAGGGCGCGTTGTGCATGCGCGCCACATTGCGAAAACCAATGCCCCAATGGATGCCCCCCAAAAACGACACGATGGCAGCGCCATAACCCGCCAATGCCAAGGCCACAAAAGGGTGCAGATCGGCATCGATCAGCCACAACAGCATGGCCATGCCCACGAAGGGAATGAGGCCTGCATAACCCAAGAGTTTGACGTGCTTGCGGGTTTGATCGGCGTGAGGGTTCATGGCTTGACACCATTCAAGAGCGATTCAATTTGAGCGGCTTCAATGGCACCTGGCACGCGCGTGCCATCGGCCACAAAAAGTGTGGGTGTGCCATTGATGCGATTTTTCTTACCAAACTCGACGATGGCGTCAATGTTGTGGTTGTCGCAGGCAACGGCCGGCGGTGCGATGCCTTGCAGCATCCAGTCATTCCAAGTTTTGGCGCGGTCTTTGGCGCAGGCAATGTTGCGCGATTTGACTTTGGAGTCTTCGCCCAACACCGGGTACATCATGTGATAGATGGTGACGTTGTCAATCTTTTGCAGATCGCGTTCAAAGCGTTTGCAGTAGCCGCAGTTGGGGTCAGCGAAGACAACCAGTTTGCGTTTGCCGTTGCCCTTGACCTGCGAGAAAGCGTATTTGAGCGGCAAGCTGTCGAATGGAATGGCCGAGAGTTTGTCGTTGCGCTCTTCGGTCAGATTGCGCTTTTGCTTGGTGTCAATGAGTGCGCCTTGAATCAGGAAGTCACCTTTGGCATCGGTGTAAACATCGGCGTCTTGCTGATCTCCTCGATTTTGGGCAGCGAGGGCAAACGTTCGGACAAGGTTTTTTTCAAGTTGGCGTCTTGCGCCCACATGCTGGAGCTGCAGAGGATCAGGCATGTGGCGGTGAAAGCTTGCATCAAGCGCATGGTGTCAAATTCCTGAGGTGTTGAGGTCGTCATGGCACATGTTTCAAGAGGCAGATTTCATGGCGTGTTGTGCCATCCATTTTTTCAACGGGCTGAACTGGTTAAAGCCCGACATGCCCCAATTGCGAAGTTTTTGCACTGGCAAAGCAGGCTGGGCAAACAAGCTTTGAAGACCGTCCGTGACCCAAGCCATGGCCCAGACTTCGGCTTGACGTGCGCGCTCGTATCGGCGCAGCAGTTTGAGATCGTTCAAGGGTCGCCAAAATTCTTTGGTCTGGATCACGCGGGCCAGTTCGGCCACGTCGCCCAAGCCCACATTCAAACCTTGGCCAGCCAAGGGATGGATGGCATGCGCCGCATCACCTGCCAATGCAAAGGCTTGTGACTTGGGGGTGGCCGAGGTTGGCGGCAACAGGCCAATCCATCGGTTGGCTTTGGCCAACTGCAGAGGCCACACAGCGCGCTCGCTGGTCAATTGAACAGCGCCGGCCACTTGTTGGCTGGCAGCTGCCAATTGAGCGCCAAATTCGACGGCATCTGCATGCAACAGCGTTTGTGCGCGTTCTGGCGTGAGCGACCACACCACGGCCCATTCATGGCTGTTTTCACCGCCAATGGGCAGAAGGGCCAAGATTTCAGGGCCATGCGTGTTTTGAAACCACTGACGGGCCACTTGGTGGTGCGGCTCAGTGGTTTGAATGCGACAGGCCAGCGCATGCTGTGCGTAATGCTTGACCTCAAAATTCACAGCCAACTCGGCACGCGTTTGGCTGGCGCGTCCTTCGCAGATCACGGTCAGGGGCGCTGACGCAGGTTCGGCCATCTCTTCAATGTAAGTTTGGTAAGCCACTGCTTGCGCCAATTTGGCTTCTAGCACCGGCACATCGACCATCCAGTTCAAGGCTTCAACGCCTTGGGCTGCGGCATCGAAGCGCAAATCACCGCCCTGATCGCCTTGAATCTGCATTTGCAAAATGGGGGTGCAGGCTTCTCCTTCGGGCCAGCAACGCAGATCGGACAGCAATTGCTTGGATGCCATGTTCAGCGAATAGGCGCGCACATCACTGTGACCCGTCTCAGAAGGTTCAGCAGCAGCCTTGTGAACCAAGGCCACGCGCAACTGCTGCGCCGCCAACATCAAAGCCAAGCTGCGGCCCACAATGCCGGCGCCACGGATGCAGACGTCAAAAGGGGTGGAAGAGTGCGTCATGGTGTGAATTGTAGAAGCCACTCAAAGACCTTGGCCCCAGACCAGTTGAATGCCGTATTGCGCCTGCAATGTCGCCAAGTCGTCTGGCGTGTCCATGTCAATGCGGTAATGCAAATTGGGGGTGGGCCAAGGATGAAACTGCGCAGGATTGCGTTGCCGCCATTCCTTGCCACCGGGCAGCTTGGACAGATCTGTGGTGCCCAAACTTTGGCCGTTTTGAAGGAGGTCGGCCATGACCACGTTGCTCAACATCACCGGATTGCCAGGCTGTGCTGATTCGCCAGGTTTTGCCACCTGGGGTTGGAGCATTTGCGTGCCAAGGGGCGCGTGTTTCACAGCGGCCACCAAGTCTTGAAGGTCTTGTGTCTCGAGCAGGGGTTGGTCTGCAAGTGCCACCATCAACCAATCGGGCTTCAAACTGTGTGCCTTGGCCAGACCCAGGTGCAAAGAGCTGTTTTGACCGTCTGCTGGTTGGGAATTCAGCACATGGTGGACATTCATTCGCCCAGAGGCGTGTGCGTGCACAGGTGTGTCTAGCGCCTTTTGTACCGCGTCGGCATGGTGACCCAGAACCAGCACCGTTTCGTCAATGCCAGCTGCCTCTAGGCGCTCTAGCAGGCGTTGGAGCAAGGTTTGGCCATCGCGTTGCAACAGGCATTTGGGTCGTCCCCCCATGCGGGACGCGGTGCCTGCTGCCAACACAATGGCCACCACGCGCAGGCGAGGGCAGGGTGCGGTGAGGGTGCAATCAAAGCGGGCTTGGGTCATGGACAGAAATTAGACCACGCGCTCCCTTTAAAATCACGGATTGTTCGAAGAATCCAAGAAAGTCCCTCATGAGCCTCAAATGCGGCATTGTGGGCTTGCCCAACGTTGGCAAGTCCACCCTTTTCAACGCCTTGACCAAAGCTGGCATTGCGGCCGAAAACTACCCTTTCTGCACCATTGAGCCCAATACCGGCGTGGTGGAAGTGCCCGATCCGCGCTTGCAAGAGTTGGCTGCCATCATTTCGCCTGAGCGCATCGTGCCCGCCATTGTGGAGTTTGTGGACATTGCGGGCTTGGTGGCCGGTGCCAGCACAGGCGAAGGCTTGGGCAACAAATTCTTGGCCCACATCCGTGAAACCGACGCCACCATCAACGTGGTGCGCTGCTTTGAAGACGACAACGTGATCCACGTGGCTGGCCGTGTTGACCCCATCTCGGACATTGAAGTCATTCAAACCGAGTTGTGCTTGGCCGATTTGACGGCGGTGGAAAAAGGGTTGCACCGCGTGCAAAAGACAGCGCGCTCTGGCGACAAAGAATCGATCAAGTTGGTGGCCATTTTGGAAAAATGCCAAGCCGCCCTGAACGAAGGCAAGCCTGTTCGCACCCTTGAGTTCAGCAAAGAAGAGCGGCCATTGCTCAATCAATTTTTCTTGATCACGGCCAAGCCCGCCATGTTTGTGGCCAACGTGGCCGAAGACGGTTTTGAAAACAACCCCTTGCTCGACAAATTGAAAGCCTATGCTGCGGCACAAAACGCACCGGTGGTGGCCATATGTGCCAAGCTCGAGGCCGAAATGTCGGAAATGTCGGACGAAGACCGTCAGATGTTCTTGGAAGAGTTGGGCCAATCCGAGCCGGGGCTGAACCGCTTGATTCGCTCAGCCTATGCCTTGTTGGGTTTGCAAACCTATTTCACCGCTGGCGTGAAAGAGGTTCGCGCTTGGACCATTCATGTGGGCGATACAGGACCGCAAGCAGCGGGTGTGATTCACACGGATTTTGAAAAAGGTTACATCCGTGCACAGACCATTTCCTACGAAGACTTCATTGCCTACAAAGGCGAACAGGGCGCGAAAGACGCCGGCAAGATGCGCGCTGAGGGCAAGGAGTACGTCGTCAAAGATGGCGACGTGATGAACTTCTTGTTCAGCAGTTAAGGCGCCGGTGGACGTCCGTCCATCTGTGCTTCTTCTTGCGCTAAATTTTCGATCACTTTCAAAAGCACCTTGCGCGTTGTGAGGAGCTCCGCTTGGCTGACGCCATGCACAGCCACGTGATTGACGTCGACGGCCAAGGGCACCAAGGTTTTTTTCAAAGCCCGGCCTTTGGTCGTGAGGTACACGTACATGTTTTTGCGATTATCGGGTTTTTGTTTGCGCACCACATAACCCAAGGCTTCCATGGCTTGGATGGCGCTGAAGGTGGTGGGCTCCATCACACCGGCCAAGTCGCTGAGTTCTTTTTGAGTCAGGCCATCCGAGGTCCACAGAATTCGCAAAAATGTCCAATGCCCAAATGACACATTGTTTTTTTGCAAACGCACCTGCAGTCGTTTGTTGAAGGCCCTCCCCGCATCACGAACCAAGTGGGCCAAGCGATCATCGGGCACGGATTCGTGCCAGTGTTTCAAAATACTTTGGGTGTTTCCAGGGATCTTAGTGGCCATCGGGGACTCCCACTTGGTGATGCATCAGAACGGCCTGCTGATGCGTTGCGGCCTGCAAAATGCCCAAACAAACTTCGGTGCTGGCACGAGACCAGGCACCGCTGTGCGTTAATTCGCCAGAGCCTCGAAGGATTTGAAACAGTTCGTCGATGACTTCTTTGCGCGGGTAGGCGGGTTTGGGCAACGCTTCGAAATATTCTTTGTCTGGGCCATACACCCACACACCCAAGGGCGTTAAACGAATGTCACCTTGGTCACAGCTGACCACAACGGGGCCAAAATGTTGATAGGCTGTGCTGGTCAAGTCTGCAGGTGCATACAAAGGACCGCCATAGTTGCGAGCAGCTTTGAGGCTTGATTCTTCTTCCGGGGTATGGGTTGTTTCTAGCCTGCGACGAGCCTGGCCATAACGTTGAGCGCTTTCGTTGGCAGGTTTGGGCTGACCAATTTCGCCCACATGGTCCATCCAGACATCGCTGTCAAAATGACCGTAACCGTTGTAGGTGACGGTGGCAAAGGCCATGTTTTCAAATTGCAACAGTGCACTGTAGGCGCCTTCGGTGGGGCGCGTGGCATCCCATTGGCCAGTGCAAGCTTGCACACTGCGCACTTTGCCGCCACCCAACAGACGCACCACATCGATTTGATGGGCGGCTTGGCTGTGGATCACGCCGCCACCCAATGCGGTGTTCAATTCTTCAGGGCGTCGGGGACGGTACAAAAAGTCGGTGTAGTTGAGGGCCGTGATCATGCGAACTTGCCCCAACTGACCTGATGCAATCAGCTCGCGTGCGCGCAACACAGGTGCATTGAAACTGTGGCTGTGACCTACCATGAGTTGGACGCCTGCTTGTTGGCAGGCATCGATCATTTGCGTGCATGCCTCTAAGGAAATGGCCATAGGCTTTTCGACCCAGCAATGTTTGCCGTGTTGGGCGGCCATCAGAACGTGCGCTGCGTGGAATTGATGCGGTGTTGCAATGTAGATCACCTCGACGTCGGGCAAGGCACACAAAGCCTCCAAGCTGTCGACAGTGATGGCCTGAAAATCTTTTTCAAATTGCGTTCTGGCTGCCGCAATGGGATCGGTGGCTGCCACCAGCTGAACACGAGGGTCTTGCAAGAATGTGGGCAGCATCAAGGTGAAAGCCCGGCCCAAGCCGGCAACACCGATTTTGATGCGTGACATGTTGTCGTTTGCCATTTTCACAACTCAATTTCAATCAAATCGTTGGGCGAGCTGGCGCGCGACACACAGACCATGATGTGCGTCGATTTTTCAGCTTCATTCAATACAAAGTCACGGTGCTCTACAGCGCCAGACACCAAGTTGGTTTTGCAGCTGCCGCAGGTACCGCTTTCACATGAACTGGGGATGCGGTAGCCTGCTTTGCGAAGCGCTTCCAAAATGCTTTCGGTTTCAGCAACGGACAACACTGTTTGCGATTGCGATAATTTAATGCTGAAGGGACTGTTGACGGCTTGAGATGATGCGCTGGCCCCAAAGCTTTCAAAATGCACGCGTCCTTGTGGCCAGTGGCCGCTCATGTCACGCACGGCATCCATCAAGCCCTGCGGTCCGCAGCAGTAGATGTGAGCTTGACTGGGTTTTTCCAGCAAAGGCCAAAAGTCCAAACCTGCGTCGGGGTTGCCGCCGTCAAAATGAAAAATGACTTGCCCCGCGCTTTCCAGGGTCAGCAATTCGGGCATGAAGGCAGCGCCTTCTGCGTCACGTGCGCAGTAATAAAAACGAAAGTGACCTTGCCCGGTTTCTGCTTTGTTCCTGGCCATTTGTCTGGCCATCGACAACAAGGGCGTGACGCCAATTCCGCCAGCGATGAAAATCACTTCGTTGGCATTGTCGATCAACTCAAAATCATTTCGAGGTGAAGAGACACTGAGCAAATCGCCGGTTTGCACATCGTCCACCATGCTTTGGGAGCCACCTCTTCCGTTTTTTTCTAACTTGACGGCGATGTCACAGAAGTTTGTGTCTGCTGGATCATTGCAAAGTGAGTAATTTCTGCGCTGGCCTGCAGGGGTTTGGACGGTGATGTGCGCGCCAGCTTTGAATGAGGGCAAGGCTTGACCTTGGGGATGAACCAATTTGAAGTGCCAAATGTCTTTGGCAATTTGGCTTTTGTGTTGCACCAGCAAAGAGGAAAAATCGGGTTCAAAAGCGTGGGTCATGCGGTGGTCTGTCGTGAGTCTTGGCAAAAGAGCCATTGAAAATTCATTGTCAATTTAAAAAACTTGACATAGATCATGTTTTTCCATTATCTTAGAGCCCTAAGAATAATTTCGCAAGTCTGTCACTTAAGAAACTTGCACTCTGAATGTCCAAATCATGATCACGCCCGAAGAAAACGACTTGTTGTGCCGCGTTGAAGGCCAAGCGCCCATGGGGCAACTCATGCGCCGTCAGTGGATTGCCATTTGTTTGATGGAAGAAGTGTCTGAGCCCGATGGCACGCCCATCAAGGCCAGAATTTTGGGCGAAGACTTGGTGGTCTTCAGGGACACCAAAGGCAGGGTGGGTGTGATGGATGAATACTGTCCGCACCGCAAAGCTTCTTTGGTCTATGGCCGCAACGAAGACTGCGGCTTGCGTTGTCTCTACCATGGCTGGAAGATGGATGTGGCGGGCAATGTCGTGGACATGTCCTCCGAGCCTGCAGGCAGTGGCTTGGTTGAAAAAGTCAAGCACCGCGCGTATCCCACACATGAGTGGGGCGGATTTGTTTGGGCATACATGGGGCCACCCGAACATCAACCCGAATTCACGCCTCCCCCTTGGGCGCCCAACGCCGAGTCGCGTTTGGCAGTGGCCAAGATCATCATTCCATGCAATTGGGCGCAGATCTTAGAAGGGCAAATTGACTCCGCCCACAGTTCCAGTTTGCACTCCTCCGACATGGTGCCCGCGCGTGTGGATGGCGCCAAGGCGACTGACACCCAATGGTTGCGGCC
>RFVJ01000067.1 GCA_009928125.1 Betaproteobacteria bacterium | reverse complement strand
TGCGGATTGTCTTCGTCGAGCTTGTTGCAATGCATGTCGATCTTGACCAAGCTGGAGGCGGTGATTTCATCGAACATCAAGCCATAGGGGTTGATCAAGAACTGGTGCGCGTCACCGGCGACAGAGGAGGGTAATTTGGCACTGATGTGTGTGAACACCAAATCACTCCATCCATACAAGGCCACCAATCGGTAGCACGCGGCCAAGTCCACGCGCAATTGCCATTCATCGGGGTGGAAGCGCTTGTTGTGTTGTGTCATAGGGTCTCCATGTTGGGGCCAAGCTTAGCTTGACCCGTGATTGCACTGCAGTCGCGCACGGAACACCCGTTGCAGATAAAATCAACGCCCTTGGCCATAGGCCCCCACGGCGCGGGCAGCGCCGGCCAACAGGGCCGTACGGGTGATTTGATGCTTTATCCACAAGAATTTGATGTGATCGTTGTTGGCGGTGGCCATGCAGGGACCGAGGCTGCGTTGGCGTCTGCGCGCATGGGTTGCAAAACGCTTCTGCTGTCCCACAACATCGAGACCTTGGGTCAGATGAGCTGCAACCCGTCCATTGGTGGTATCGGCAAAGGCCACTTGGTCAAAGAAGTTGACGCCCTGGGGGGTGCCATGGCCTTGGCCACGGATGAAGGTGGCATTCAGTTTCGTATTTTGAACAGTTCTAAAGGCCCCGCTGTCCGTGCAACGAGGGCCCAAGCCGATCGTATTTTGTACAAAGCGGCCATACGACGTCGCTTGGAAAACCAAGAAAACTTGTGGTTGTTTCAGCAAGCTGTGGATGATTTGATGGTGGAGTCCACCGGCACAGGGGACCGTGTGGTGGGGGCTGTCACGCAAGTGGGCGTTCGCTTTCGTTCTAAAACGGTGGTTTTAACCGCAGGCACTTTTTTGGACGGCAAGATTCATGTGGGTCTGCAAAATTATGCGGCTGGCCGTGCCGGGGACCCGCCCGCGGTCAGCTTGTCTGCGCGTTTGAAAGAGCTCCAATTGCCACAAGGGCGGTTGAAAACGGGTACGCCACCTCGCTTGGATGGCCGCACCATCGACTTCAGCCAATGCCAAGAGCAACCTGGCGACGGCATGCCTGGCGGCTTGAATCCTGAAGCAGGCGTTCCCGTTTTCAGCTTCATGGGCAGGGCAGACATGCACCCCGCGCAAATGCCGTGCTGGGTCACGCACACCAATGAGCGGACGCACGACATCATTCGCTCGGGCTTTGACCGCAGCCCCATGTTCACGGGAAAAATTGAAGGTGTGGGCCCACGCTATTGCCCCAGCGTGGAAGACAAGATCAATCGTTTTGCCGACAAAGACAGTCACCAGATTTTTTTAGAGCCCGAGGGATTGACCACCCACGAGTTTTATCCCAACGGCATTTCAACCAGTTTGCCATTTGACATTCAGTACGCGCTGGTGCGCTCGATGAAGGGTTTGGAGAACGCGCACATTCTTCGTCCGGGTTATGCCATTGAGTACGACTATTTTGACCCGCGTTCATTGAAGAGCAGCTTTGAAACTCGTCAGATTGGTGGTTTGTTTTTCGCCGGTCAAATCAACGGTACCACCGGTTATGAAGAGGCCGCAGCCCAAGGTTTGTTTGCAGGCATCAATGCCGCACTTCAGTGTCGCAGCATGTCTGGACTTGCCAATGACATGGGGGGCGCTTGGTTGCCCACGCGTGATCAAGCTTACTTGGGCGTGTTGGTTGACGATCTCATTACCAAGGGTGTCACAGAGCCTTACCGAATGTTCACCAGCAGGGCAGAGTTCCGACTGCAATTGCGAGAAGACAACGCCGACATGCGTCTTACCGAAGTTGGCCGTCAAATGGGCTTGGTGGATGATGCGCGCTGGGCCTCTTACTGTGCCAAGCGTGAAGCTGTTTCACGTGAAACAGAGCGGCTGAAGTCCACTTGGGTCAATCCCAGAAACCTTTCAAGCGCTGAGTCGGAGCGGGTGTTGGGCAAGGCCATCGAGCATGAGCACAATTTGTTGGATTTGTTGCGCCGACCCAATGTTTCTTATGCACAACTGATGAGCTTGGATGGCGGCCGATTTGAAGATCAAGCCGTTTCACGTGAAACATTGGGCGATTTGGCCGCCGCCGTGATTGAGCAAGTCGAGATCACGGCCAAATATTCGGGCTACATTGATCGACAAAAGGTAGAGGTCGAGCGCTCGGCTTATTTTGAAAACTTGAAACTGCCAGCCAAGTTGGACTACTTGCAGGTTTCTTCATTGTCCATTGAGGCGCGCCAAAAATTGGCCAAGCATCGTCCCGAAACATTGGGCATGGCCTCTCGCATCTCCGGCATCACGCCTGCGACCATCTCACTGTTGTTGATCCATTTGAAAAAGGGTGGCTTTAAAGAGTTCATGACGGTGAAGCCCGAGACGGTGGACGGTGTTGAGAGCGCAGAGGGTGCGGTTTCGTGAAGGGCGACGCTTTGCAGCATGACTTGGCGACGAAGCTGGCATTTGGGGTTGAGGCTCTGGGTTTGTCATTGAGTGCGTCGCAGCTGCAACAGCTCATGAGTTACATGGCCTTGATTCAAAAGTGGAACAAGGTCTATAACCTGACGGCATTGCGCGACCCCGACGACATGCTGACGCACCACTTATTGGACAGCTTGTCGGCCATAGGCCCTTTGGGTCATCACCTTCAAAATGACGCGGCCATTCGTGGTGATGGTTGCGCTTTGCTCGATGTCGGTTCGGGCGGGGGCTTGCCCGGCGTGGTCATTGCCATTTGTTGCCCTGCAGTTCGTGTCACCTGTGTCGATGCGGTTTCCAAGAAGGCAGCATTTGTCCAACAAGTTGCTGCCAGCTTGAAGTTGACAAACCTCAAGGGCGTCCACGCGCGCGTCGAGTCCTTGACCGAGCAATTTGATGTCGTGTGTTCAAGAGCCTTCGCTTCCTTGCCTGACTTTGTGACGTGGTCCGTTGCTGCATTGAAGGATTCAGGTGTTTGGATGGCCATGAAAGGTAAATTGCCCACAGAGGAAATGGACGCGTTGCCGATGTTTGCCACGGTGTTTCACGTGGAACAACTACAAGTGCCCAGTTTGGATGCCGAGCGTTGCGTGATTTGGATGAAAAAAGCGCCAAGTTCTGTGGTTTGAACGGACAGATCTGAGGATCGCCCATTACACTTGGGCCAAATAAGAAAGCCTTGCATGTTTGGAATCTCAGATTACGGCGCTTTTGTGGCGGCCTTTGTCCTCCTTTTGTTTTTGCCAGGCCCAGGCAATTTGGCGTTGATCACATCGACCAGCCAAGGTGGGGTGCGGGGTGGCGTGGCTTCTGTGTTGGGCCTGATTCTGGGTGATCAGATCTTGTTGTGGATGACGGTTGCAGGCGTTGCCGCTTTGTTGCAAACCTACCCGCATTTGTTCATGGCCATGCAATGGGTGGGCGCCGCCTACTTGTCATGGTTAGGGGCGCGCATGGTTTTTTCCAAAGCAGGGGAAGGCCCGTCCATCAAAATCACGCCTGGCAAATACTTCAAAGAAACCATGTTCATCACCTTGCTCAATCCCAAGGCGATCATGTTTTATTTCGCCTTTTTTCCTCAATTCATTGACCCAGAGAAGCACCAAGGAATGATGACTTTTTCATTCATGGCGGCCACCATTGCCGTTTTGGGTGGGCTGTATTGTTTGGGTGTTGTGTACATTACACACACGATGGCAGAACGAATTCGCGCCAACCCCAAAGTGTCAGGCCTTTTGCAAAAAGTGGCCGGTCTGTTTTTGATTGGCTTTGGCCTTAAATTGGCACTGGGCAAATGAACGCATCTACCGAAAATTAAAAGAGTAAGTCATGGCAAAAATTTTCTGTGTTGCAAATCAAAAAGGCGGCGTGGGCAAAACCACATCTGCGGTCAATTTGGCGGCAGGTTTGGCCAAGGTGGGCCAGCGCGTTTTGTTGGTGGACCTTGACCCACAAGGCAATGCCACCATGGGTTCGGGGGTCGACAAACGCCAACTTGAACTCAGCGTTTACGATGTGTTGTTGGAGTCTGCCAGCATCAAAGAGGCGGCCATTTTTTCTGAAAAATGTGGCTACCATGTTTTGGGTGCCAACCGCGAGCTGGCCGGCGCCGAAGTGGAGTTGGTCGACCTAGAGCGACGTGATCAGCGTTTGAAGTTGGCCTTGGATGCTGCCGATGCCGACTTTGACTTTGTCTTGATCGACTGCCCGCCCTCGCTGTCAATGCTGACCTTGAATGGTTTGTGTGCGGCCCACGGCGTGATCGTGCCCATGCAATGTGAATACTTTGCCCTGGAAGGTTTGACCGACTTGGTCAACACCATCAAACAAGTCCATGCCAACTTGAATCCTGATTTGAAAATCATCGGCCTGCTTCGTGTGATGTTTGACCCCCGCATTACTTTGCAGCAGCAGGTCAGCGAGCAACTCAAATCACACTTTGGTGACAAAGTTTTCAATACCGTCATTCCCCGCAATGTGCGCTTGGCTGAAGCCCCCAGTTATGGCTTGCCTGGCGTGGTGTTTGATCCATCGGCCAAGGGCAGCCAGGCATTTGTAGAATTTGCCAAAGAACTGGTCGTTCGCATGCCATCGCTTTGAATCCATCAACACTCGAAATGCCGCAGCAAACAGTCCTTATTTTACCTGGCTGGCAAGGAAGTGGGCCCTTACATTGGCAAATGAGGTGGGTCGCTCAGCATGGCGATGTGGTGGTTGAGCAGCACGATTGGATGAGACCCTTGCGAGGTGACTGGTTGTCAAGATTGGACGATGTCTTGTCTGATTTAGAGGGCCCAGTTTGTTTGGCGGCTCACAGTTTAGGCTGCATTCAAATTGCGGCTTGGGCCGCCGTATCGGCTCAGACGCACAAGGTCAAAGCCGCTTTGCTGGTGGCACCGGGTGATGTGGAAGCCACGGATTTCAAAGACATCTTTGCCACTTGGCAGCCAATTGTCATGAATCAACTGCCTTTCAAGAGTTTGTTGGTGGGCAGCCAAAACGATCCTTTTTGCACCCTTGAACGTGCGCAAGCTTTTGCCAAAGCCTGGGGTTCTGACTTCGTGAATCTTGGGAACAAAGGGCATGTCAATGCCGATTCCAATTTAGGCGACTGGCCAGAGGGCCGCGCCATGCTGAACAGTTTGATGAAAGAAAAAGAACATGGTCACTAAAAAACCAAAAGGTCTCGGACGCGGCCTGGAAGCCCTCTTGGGTCCCAAAGTTCAAGACGAACCCAGCTCACCTCAAGCCGTCGAGGCAGCGGCCAATCGACGCCCCTCCAGCTTGCCTTTGAGTGAGATGGTGCCTGGCATTTACCAACCGCGAACACGCATGGACGAAGGCGCACTTTACGAACTGGCCGAGTCCATCAAGGCCCAGGGCATCATGCAGCCCATCTTGGTTCGCAAGTTAAGTGAGGGTCCCAACGCGGGTAAGTTTGAAATCATTGCGGGCGAGCGACGCTTTAGAGCATCACGTTTGGCGGGTCTGAATGAGGTCCCCGTGCTGGTGCGCGATGTGCCCAATGAGGCTGCCGCGGCCATGGCCTTGATCGAGAACATTCAACGTGAAGACCTGAACCCTTTGGAAGAAGCGATGGGTTTGCAACGTTTGATCAAAGAGTTTGGACTGACTCACGAAACGGCAGCCCAAGCAGTCGGCCGCTCGCGAAGCGCCGCCAGCAACTTGTTGCGCCTGTTGAATTTGGCCGACCCCGTGCAAACCATGTTGATGGCCGGTGACATTGACATGGGCCACGCGCGCGCATTGTTGGGCTTGGACAAGGCGGCTCAAATCACAGCGGCCAATCAAATCAGTGCCAAAAAAATGTCGGTGCGCGAAGCCGAAAGCTTGGTCAAAAAACTCAGTGCCGAGTTTTCACTCGTGCAACAAAAACCGAAAAAAGAAAAATCCCGCGACATCAAACGCGTAGAAGAAGAGTTGTCAGATTTGCTCATGGCCGAGGTCGAAGTGCGGATCAAGAAGCGCGTCAAACGACATGGCCGTTTTGAAGAGATGGGCGAGTTGTCCATCCAGTTCGGATCGTTGGACGAACTCAATGGACTGATTGAACGGCTGCGCGATTGAACAGTCGCATCCAAAAAAAGGGCCTCGGTTCACCACTGAGGCCCTTTTTTCATCGGAAGATTTTTCCGGGGTTCATGATGTTGTGGGGGTCCAGTGCTTGCTTCAAGGTGCGCATCATGTTGACCGCACCTTCACCGGCTTCCGTCACCAAGAAGTCCATTTTGTGCAAGCCAATGCCGTGCTCACCCGTGCAAGTGCCACCCAAACTGAGCGCACGGTTGACCAACTTGGTATTCAAGGCTTCGGCGATCTCGCGTTCTTGGGGATTTTCAGGATCGATCAAATAGCCAAAGTGGAAATTGCCGTCGCCTACGTGGCCAACCAAGAAGTAGGGAATGCCGCTGGCGTCGGTTTCGGCCACTGAGTCAAGCAAGCAGTCGGCCAATCGGCTAATGGGCACACACGTGTCTGTGCTGATGGCCCGGCATCCCGGCTTGCTTTGCAGGGCTGCAAAGTAAGCGTTGTGGCGAGCTGTCCAAAGGCGAGTTCGCTCTTCTGGGGTTGTGGCCCATTCAAATGCGTTACCACCATGTTCGCTGGCAATTTCTTGCACCGTTTCGGCTTGTTCTTTCACACCGGCGGGTGAGCCGTGAAACTCCATCAACAACAAAGCCTCTTCGCGCAAGCCCAACTTGGCGTAGGCATTGACCATGCGAACTGTGTTGTGATCGATCAACTCCACCCGTGCAATGGGCACGCCCAATTGAATGGTTTGGATCACGGTTTTCACTGCCGACTCAATGCTGGGGAAAGAGCAAATGGCCGCTGAGATGGCTTCTGGCAAGGGATACAAACGGACGGTGACCTCGGTCATCACGCCCAGTGTGCCCTCGCTGCCAACAAACAAGCGCGTCAGGTCGTAGCCTGCACTGGATTTTTTAGCACGTGTGCCTGTTCGGATGATCTCACCCGAAGCGGTGACAACTTCCAATGCCAACACATTCTCTCGCATGGTGCCGTAACGAACGGCATTGGTGCCACTGGCGCGGGTTGCGCTCATGCCGCCGATGGTGGCGTCTGCCCCTGGATCGATGGGGAAAAACAAACCGGTCGATTTGATGTCTTCGTTCAATTGCTTGCGTGTGACGCCAGGCTGAACCGTGACGGTTAAATCTTCGGCATTGATGCTCAGCACTTTGTTCATGCGCGTCAGGTCAATGCTGATACCGCCTTGAACGGCCAGCAAATGGCCCTCTAATGAAGAGCCGACACCAAAGGGGATGACGGGCACTTGGAATTGGCTGGCCAACTTCACGGCATCGGCCACATCTTGGGTGCATTCGGCAAAGATCACGGCAGAAGGCGGTGGCACGGGTGCAAAAGCCGATTCGTCACGACCGTGTTGTTCACGAACGACCAGTGCGGTAGAGCAGTTGTCACCGAACCGCGCCTTGAGTGCGTCAATGAATGCTTGAGGCACTGGGCGGGCTTGCACATTGGGCGCCAAGTGGGCGGCAGGCGTGGGGGCATTCATGGTGAGGCTCCAATCAGAAAGGGGCGGTCATCGCTTGTGAGGGGACGGGAAAAGCCCGTTGACCTTGGTCAGCTCAATGTTGGCAAACTCGGTCAAAATCAGAGTTTACGCTGAGACAAGCTTTTTTGCAGTGCTCAAGGCACAGGGGAAACACCATGGGTAATCGACTGACACAAATCGCCACACGAACTGGCGATCAAGGCACCACAGGCTTGGGCAACAACCAGCGTGTCTCCAAAAACAGCTTGCGCGTGCATGCCATGGGCGATGTCGATGAATTGAACTCCCACATTGGCTTGCTCTTGTGCGAGACCCTGCCCGATGATGTTCGAACCTTGTTGGTCGAAGTGCAGCATCAGTTGTTCAATTTGGGTGGCGAGTTGTCCATCCCCGGATTTGAGCTGCTGAAAGCAGAAGCGGTGGTGGTCTTGGACGAAGCACTGGAAAGATACAACGCCCAGTTGCCCAAGCTCGAAGAATTCATTTTGCCGGCGGGAAACCGAGCCGCTTCTCAGGCACACATCTGCAGAACTGTGGCCAGGCGTGCAGAGCGCGCCACGGTGGCTTTGGGCAATGAAGAGGCTTTGAACGATGCACCGCGCCAATACCTCAACAGGCTGTCTGATTTGATGTTTGTGCTGTCGCGAATTCTGAATCGAATGGACGGTGGCAGCGACGTGTATTGGCAAAGTGAGCGCATGAAAAAATAAGCGCATCGACTAAAGCAGCTGTCACCTAAGCGCAAACATTCGGGCTTTTCAGGGTGACAGCAAGCCAGACGCAAGATAGGCTTGTGACATGAACGCTAGCACCCTGTCCACACCTTATTTGGCCTCCGTCGCCGACTTGCCCAAAGTGGCGCCTCAAGCACCGTTTCCGTTGGTCCCACAAATTCGCCTGTACCAAAACTGGCTCCAACAAAATCGCGGCATCGTCTTTGATCAGTACCCCGATTTGTGGCGCTGGTCCATTACCGACCTCGATGCATTTTGGCAAAGCATTTGGGATTACTTTGCCATGCAATCGCCCACACCGCATACCGCGGTCCTGGCCAAGAATGCCATGCCCGGTGCGGTGTGGTTTCCGGGCGCTCGCGTCAATTACGCCAGCCAAGTATTGAGGCATGTGGACGCTGCGCATGCCGCAGGATTTCCGGCCTTGATTGCGCAAAATGAAAAGGGGCAACATCAAGAAATTTCTTGGCCTGAGCTTCGGCGTCAAGTGGCCTCGATGGCCCTTCATTTGAAGGCGCATGGGGTCCAACCAGGCGATCGCGTGGCTGCTTATTTGCCCAACATTCCAGAGGCCATCATTGCTTTTTTGGCCACCGTCAGTGTGGGCGGTGTGTGGAGCATTTGCGCGCCAGACATGGGCACCTTGGCCGTCTTAGACCGGTTCAAACAGATTGAACCCAAAGTGCTGATTGCTTGCGATGGTGTCACGTATGGTGCCAAAGACTATGACCGCATGACAGTGGTGCAAGAGCTCAAAGATGCATTGCCCTCTGTGCAACATGTGATCGTTCATGAGAATTTAGGTGTGGCCGATTTGGCCAGCAATGAAGTGGCCGCAGCGACACGCTTGTCGCAAACAACAACCAAGCACGGCCCCGAAGTCGATGCCTTTGAGCCAATGGCTTTGCCGTTTGACCATCCCTTGTGGATTGTTTATTCCAGTGGCACCACAGGTTTGCCCAAGCCCATTGTGCATGGCCATGGCGGCACCGTGATCGTGGCCTTGGCACTCAAAATTTTGCACAACGATGTGGGTTGCAGTTATCACCCCAACAGTTGGGGTGAGCGCTTTCATTGGTACAGCTCGACAGGCTGGGTCATGTGGAATGCGCAGGTGGGGGGGTTGATGAATGGCACCACGTGCGTCATTTACGACGGCAATCCAGGTGGGAGCAAAGACAACCCCGATTGGAGCACCTTGTGGCGATTTGCTGCAGAGAACAAAGTCACATTCTTTGGTGCTGGCGCCGCCTTTTTTGCCAATTGCCAAAAGGCGAATGTCGACCTCACGCAATGCGGTGATTTGTCGCGCATCAGAGCCTTGGGAACCACTGGATCGCCCTTGTCGGCCGACACCCAAAATTGGGGCACAGAACAATTCAGACGCATCAAAGCGCAGCACGCCCAAGCGCCACATCTGCATCGCGAAACTGATGGCGATATCTGGTGGTGCATTTTTGCGGCGCTTTCATTGGTGGCAACCGTGAACTGCCGCAAGAGGCGGGCGTGATGCAATGCCGTTTGCTCGGTTGCGCCGTGGAAGCGTGGAACGAAGCGGGCGATCCCGTGTACGGTGAGGTGGGCGAGTTGGTGTGCGCACAACCCATTCCCTCCATGCCTTTGTATTTGTGGAACGATCCCCACAACGCGCGCTACCTGGCCAGCTATTTTGAAATGTATCCCGCAGGCCATGGGCGCAAACCTGGCGGTGGTGATGCGCCGGTTGAGTATGGTGGTGTCTGGCGCCACGGCGATTGGTTGCGCATTGGCGCAGCCGATCAAGGCCAGAGTGGTGGTGAAGGCTGTGTGATTTTTGGTCGCAGCGATGCCACCATCAATCGCCATGGTTTGCGCATGGGCACCAGCGAACTCTACAGTGCCGTCGAGGC
>RFVJ01000066.1 GCA_009928125.1 Betaproteobacteria bacterium | reverse complement strand
ACCAAGACCAATTGCGACGCGTGAAGACTTCGCAATTCCGAAGTTGACAGCGCAGGCATTTGCCGCACATCAGCAAGCCCATGCAGCGGCCAAGATTGATCATGGCCAACAGCTGCTTGGCCCACTTGAATTTGCAAAGTGCCCTGGCGAGAAGCAAGCAAGCGCCATGTGAGGGGTGCCTCGGGCGTGCCGGCGTGCGTCCCTTGTGGCCATTGAATTTGCGTTGCATTCAACCACACGGCGGCTGCAGGCAAGCGCAAGTCATTGGCTTGAAGGATTTGATGGCCCAAGGGCACATTGCACATCGACACATTCGCACTGCGCGGAGGGTCCGCAACCATGCCCTTGCTGGCCATGGGCAGCAAGGCAAGAACGAAACAATGCGTGACACGCCATGCGGGTGCACGTGCGAAAAGTGGCATCCAGGACCCTTGGGTTTGCAAGACTTCAAATTATCGTAATAAAACTACAAAAAAACACCATGTAATCGATTGAATTAGGGTAATTACTGAATATTGGAATTTCTCTTGGATTGAAAATCTGTAGCTTTTCTACATTGAAGGGGTCGGTCTGTTGTGTTGGCATCGGTGACCTCCCCGGCCTGATCCAATCCTTGGACCATTTGAAAGAATTAGGCGTGAAGGGCATTTGGTTGATGCCCATCACCACCAGCGCAGACCGTGACCACGGTTATGCCACCACTGACTTTCGCAACATCGACCCCGACTACGGCACCTTGGCCGACTTTGACGCTTTGATTCAAGCTGCGCACGCGCGTGGCATCGGCGTGATCATGGACTACGTGCTCAATCACAGCGCAGCGGCGCATCCCTTTTTTCAAGACACTTTGCGCAACCCTCACAGTCCTTACCGTGATTGGTTTGAGTGGCGCAAAGAAAAACCAACAGGTTGGGACATTTGGGGACGTGACCCCTGGGTGGTGACCCCACAAGGCAGCTACTTGGCCACCTTTGGCGCCCACATGCCTGATTTCAACATGCGCAATCCGGCCGTGGTGAAGTACCACGAAGACAGTTTGAAGTTTTGGTTGGACCGCGGCATTGATGGCTTTCGCTTGGACGCCGTGCCACACCTCATTGAGAACAGCGCCCAAGCTTGGAACGATCAACCTGAGAGCCGTCAACTGACCGGTCACTTCACACGCTTGATCAAGTCCTATCCCGGCCGTTATGTGGTCTGCGAAGCCACCGCAGAGCCCATGGCTTATGCCCGAGAAGAGATTTGTGGTGGCGCGTTTGCTTTTGGTTTGGAAAATCAAATTGCCAAAGCCGCAAAAGGCGAACGTGATGCCATACAGAAGGTGGCGCAGTACTACCAAACGGCGCCTCACACATTGGCCTCTTTTGCGTCCAACCACGACCAATTTGCAGGCAAGCGTTTGTGGGATCAAGTGGCTGGCAACGAAACCCATTACAAATTGGCAGCGGCGACGTATTTGTTGTTGCCCGGCACGCCCTTCATTTATTACGGCGAGGAGATTGGCATGGCAGGTGCCCAAGGTCTGACGGATGACCCCGCCATCCGTGGGCCTTACAGCTGGTCAAGCGATGCAACAACGGCCGGCTTCACCACTGGCAAGCCCTATCGCGCCCTGGCGGGTAACTTGGCGACCCACTCTGCAGCGCGGCAAATCCAAACGCCCAACAGCCTGCGTTCCTTTTACAAAGACTTGCTCAAGTGGCGCAATGATCGCCCATCGCTTTCACAAGGGACTTACGAGCAGGCAACAGCCCAAGGCCAGCTGATGTCTTATGTGCGACGGTGGGGCGCCGAACAGACCTGGGTCGTGATCAATTACAGTACGCAGCCAGCAGATTTAAAGTTCCCAAGTGGTTCGGCTCAGCCCCGCTTGTTGTACGCCGGCCCGTCCTCTGAGACCCCTGTTTCAAAGCAGGGGACAATACCGGGGCAATCGGTGCAAATTTTTTCTCTTGAGCCTTGAGTATTTTTGATTCATGCAACACGTTTCCTGGTCACGCAGTGCCAACATTTACGAAGTCAATGTCCGTCAATACACCCCTGAAGGAACGCTGAACGCCTTTGCAGCCCATTTACCGCGTTTGCATCAAATGGGCGTGGACATTTTGTGGTTCATGCCCATTCACCCCATTGGCAAACTCAAGCGCAAAGGCAAACTGGGCAGCTATTACGCCGTCAGCGATTACAAAGCCATCAATCCAGAGTTTGGCAAACTCAAGGACTTCAAAGCCTTGGTGCAACAAGCGCACGAACTGGGCATGAAGGTGATCATCGACTGGGTCGCCAACCACACAGCTTGGGACCATGAATGGGTCAAGCAACACCCTGAGTGGTACTTGAAAAACGACAAAGGCCAAATTCACAGCTATCGTTACCACAACGGCACAGACGTCGAAGATTGGACCGACGTGGTGGGCTTGGACTACAGCCAAAAAACCTTGTGGACAGCCATGATCCAAGCCATGCAGTACTGGGTCAAAGAAACCGACATCGATGGTTTCCGTTGTGACGTGGCGCATTTGCTGCCCTTGAAGTTCTGGCAGCAAGCGCGCGCCAAATTGGAAGCGCAAAAGCCCCTGTTCATGTTGGCCGAATCAGACGATGCGACATTGCATGACGAAGCGTTTGACATGACCTACGACTGGGCCTTGCAAGACGTCCTGAAAAAAATTGCCAAAGGTCAAGCCGATGTGCGTGACCTCCAAACTTATTTGGCGTCCACTGCCAATGACTTGCCCAAAGATGGCTATCGCATGACCTTCACGGCCAACCACGACACCAATTCGTGGCACAACCACGATGCAGCGCATTTTGGCGAGGCCTTTGCCGCCATGGCCGTCATTGCCGCCACATTACCTGGCATGCCCTTGGTCTATGGCGGGCAAGAGTCGGGACTGAACAAAATGCTTCCGTTCTTTGAAAAAGACACCATCGATTGGCAAAATTTCAAACACGAAAAGTTGTACGCCCATTTGTTGGCAATGAAGAAGAAGCACCCTGCCTTGCACAACGGTGCTTCAGGTGCGCCGGTTGAAGTGTTTGATGTTGAAAACCACCATGTCTTGGCCTTTCGCCGACAAAAAGGCATCAACGTGGTGTCCGTGCAAGTCAACATGAGTGGACAAAACCAAAGCTTCAACTTGCATGGCAAACCACGCAAACTGGGTGCGTGGGAATTTCAAATTCAAACCAGTTGAAGTGTACAAAGCAATTTTTTCTTGGAGCGAGTCGGGCACCGCCATGTGTGCACAAGCTTTCCAAAATTCGGCGTCGGTGCGTTGGTTGGCGTGGTAATGCAAGATGATGAAGTCGCGAATGCGCTCATACTGAAAACGGCTTTGGGCGTTGTAGGTGTCGATGTCAATTTGACTGAAACCCTGGTCCGGGAAAAACTCGACCAACTGGGCCACGGCAGCTTGAATCAAATGGATGCTGGTGGATTCCAGCGGTTCTAAGAAGCCGCTGGCAAGGCCCACTGCAATCACGTTTTTGTTCCAAGCCTTCTTGCGCATGCCCGTGTTGAATTTGATCAATCGGGGGTCGGCCAAAGGCTTGCCATCCAAGTTGGACAACAAAACGGCGGCAGCCTCGTCTTCGCTGATGTGCTGGCTGCAAAAGACGTGACCATTGCCAATGCGGTGCTGCAATGGAATGCGCCACTGCCAGCCCGCTTTGTGTGCGGTTGAGCGCGTGTAGGGCAACAATTGAGGGGCCGATTCGCATGGCACGGCCAACGCACGGTCGCAGGGCAACCAATGCGTCCAATCTTCATAGCCTGTTTTCAGGGTCTCTTCAATGAGCAAGCCTCTGAAGCCAGAGCAGTCAATGAACAAATCACCTTCAACGCGCTCGCCACTGGCCAGCACCACCGCATCCACATGGCCATCACTGGCGCGTTGCGAGACCTGCGTGATTTTGCCTTCGGTGCGGCATGAATTTGTTGGCGCGCGCAGCCGCACGCGTGATGGCATAGCTGCCAAGGTCTGCGGCTTTGCCAGCAGCCCGCATCTTGTGCCAATACTGCTCAAAAGGCACCGTCCACAAGTCTTGTCCAATGGGGCCGAAACCGTGCATGTAGCGATCGCCCACTTGGCCCCAATTGACAAACTCAATGGCCAATTTGAAGGTGCCGTAGGTGGCTTTCAAAAATTCGTTTTCATCGATGCCAGCCACTTTGTTAAAGCGCTGAATCATGGGAATGGTGGCTTCGCCCACGCCCACAATGCCAATCTCATCCGATTCCACCAATCGGATGTTGTACTTGCCACGCAGCACGCTGGCCAATGCGGTTGCCGTCATCCAGCCCGCTGTGCCGCCGCCCACAATGACAATCTTTTGAATTAAAGGGTTTTGCATCTTCAACACCACAAAGAAAAAAGGGAGGACAAGTCCCCCCTTACTTTAACCTTCCTCCAACTCGCTGGCTGAGGGAAGGTTATAAGACAAGTCCGATCAGAACTTGTAAGTTGCGCCCATCAAGTAGATCTTGCCGTATTTGACTTTCTCGACGATGTTGTCAGGCGTGTTGCTGTAGCGCTGGAATTGCGCATTGGTTGCGTTGTTCACTTGGAACAGCACCGACAGGCCTTTGGCAGGGCCTTGTTGGAACTCGTAACCTGCTTGCAAGTCGACCACAGTTTCGCCTTTGATGAAGGTCAACTGACGGTTGTCTTGGTAGTCGCTGATTTCGCCCAAGAAGTCTGAACGTTGACGACCTGCAACGGCAAACTGGAAGCCGCTCTTCTCATAGTAGAAGCGCAAGTTGTTCACGTTTTTAGACAAGCCTGGCAATGGGATTTTGTCGCGGCCAATGTCTTGCGTGCTGAAGCTGGCTGTGGGCAAGTTCACATTGCTGGACGTGCTGGACATGTTGGCCATGAAGCCAAAGCCGTCTAACGAAGGTGTCAACATGGAGAAGGGCACGTTGATCGCCACTTCCACGCCACTGATATCGCCACCTTGACCGTTGATGGGTCGTGTCAACATGCCCATGGTGCCGTAAGGCAAGCCTGTGGGTGCGTAAGCACGGAAATCAAACGGTGTGGCGGTTTTCAGGATGTAGGTGTCGAGGTTCTTGTAGAAACCTGCGATGCTGACATAACCTTTTTTACCGAAATATTTTTCGTAGGACACGTCAAATGATTTGGCGCGGAAAGGCTCCTCGCTGTAGGTCTTGCCATTGCCAATGGAAATGCCAGGGCAAGTTGCAACGGTGTTGCCTGTGCAAGTGGCGCGGTTCACGTTAAAGCCCGTAGAGCTTTGGTCTGTGTTCACCAATTGCGCACCAATGTTGCCACGGTAAGGCATGCCAAACATCGTGCCATCCAAATCGCCTTTGACAAAAGTGGTGGTGACTTTCTCGTTCACAGACCAGTCTTTGTTCAAGATGTCGCTGTCCACTTTCTTGGCCAGGTCATAGATGGTGCCCAGTGAGCCACGTGGGTCCCAAGACACCACAGCCAAACCTGTGGTGCCAGCCACATTGGTGGCGGTACCTGGTACGGCTGCGCCAGCATAAGGATCGCCACCTTTGACAACCAAACGGCCTTCTTGGGTGGTGCGAACTTTGGTGCGGTCAGAGAAGTTGGCGCCAATTTCAACCGAAGAAACGGGGCCGTATTCCACATTGCGGCGACCAGAGAAGCGAACGTTGTCGACTTTGTCGGTCACTTGCGGAATGGCCACATAACCGGCTTGCGGTGATGAAGGACCACCACTCCAGCCGTTCACGTCGGTCAACTTGATTTGTGAGCGATCGGCATAGCTCAAACCCGTTTTGAAAACCGTGTCTGCCAAGTTGGTGCCATTGAAGCCAGACCAAGAAATGGTGTCGGTTTTGCCTGTGGTGTTGCCGTCACCAGGCAAGCCTGCTGTGGTTTCGTAGCGAGAACTGACACGCGATACTTTGGATTGAGAAACGTCCGCTGCAGCTTTCCAGTCACCCACTTTGAACTTGGTGTTCCAGCCGAAAGAGTCCAGTTTGTCGTCACCTGATTCCAAGTGATTGCGGACCACGCCTTTGTAGCCATCCATCGTGCCGCTGGTCACATAACCTGCAGCGTTGACGACGGCGCCAGGCAACAATTTACCGGGGGGGTCGTAGCTGGCGTTTTCCAAGAAGGCGCCTTCCAAGCCTGTTTTCTTCAAGGCAAAAGTGCCTTTGGAAGAGAACACATCCAACACAGTTTCAAAATCTTTGTTGGGCTTGTATTGAATGACCGCCATCAGACCTTCACGGTTGGAGGTGCTTTGTTCTGTGTCGGCTGTGAAACCGCCAGGAATTTTCACGTCTTTGCCGTTGTACTTGATGTCACGGTTCCAGCCGCCCCAAGAGTTGAATTTCAACTGCTCAGCGCCTTCGTCCTTGAGTTTGGTGTAACCCAAAGCGATACCCAAAGTGCGGTCGGCAAATTGGTCAACGTAAGAGAAGGATTGGCGATCGCCTTTGCCTTCGCCAGCACCAGAGTCAACACCTGAACGCTGCGAGCGAACGTTGGCAGAGAAGGTGCGCTTGTTGAAGTCCAGAGGACGCACGGTGCGCAGGTCAATGGTGGATGCCAAACCTTGGCCGACCAATGAAGCTTCGGGTGTTTTGTGAATCACGATGGAGCCCAGCAATTCGGCTGGGAATTGATCGAACTCCACGCCACGGCTGTCGCCGGTGGAAGCTTGTTCACGACCATTCAACAAAGCGCCATTGAAGTCGGGTGACATGCCACGAACGCTCACAGATTGCGCGCGGCCTGTGGACTTGTTGCGCTGTGCTGTGACGCCAGGCAGGCGCGACACAGATTCAGCAACCGTCGAGTCAGGCAACTTGCCAATGTCTTCAGCCGACAAGGCTTCAACGATGCCGTCAGAATTGCGTTTGGTGGCAATGGCGTTTTCGATGGAGGCGCGGATACCCGTCACCACCAACTCACCGCCTGTTTGTTGCGCGTGGGTAGCGCCGGCAACGCTGATCAGCAAAACAGCACAGCCAGCCGCAACGGGACTGACTTGGAAGCCGCTCTGCTTGACCGCTTTGCGCGATTTCTGATTGGTTTGTGTCATTCTTTTGACCTTAGATTGAGAAATGAAAAAGAGGTGTGCTGCCCTTGGAGACTTCATGTAAACGATTGCACGAAGTGATTGTGTAGTAAAACTAGATGGTCGTTCACTTGGGAAATACCCTAGATGTTGTATAAAAAAAACCGCGCTTAAGTGAATACTTTGGGCGTATAAAACTTGTCTTGTGCATTTTGAACCTGGGCCAAAATAGCGGAAAATTCGAATCCTTGTACCAAAATTACAATTCGCCAGCCCCGGCTTCACGCAGCCATTTTTGACAGAGTCCGCCATGCCACTTTCCCGCCCTTCGCTTGTGCTTTCATTCGCTTTGCTTTGTTTTGGTTGTGCCGCGCAGGCGCAAGCCCAAGTTGCCATTCGACCTGAAGTGGCCAAGAGCCTGCAGGCAGCCCAAGATGCCCTGAAGGCGGGACAAGTCGAGAATGCCTTGAGCTTGTCTCAGCAAGTCTTGGCCATGCCGGGCATCACCCCTGTTGAAAAGCCCATCATTCAACGCACCTTGGCTGTGGCCGCGCTCCAGGCCAAGAATTTTCCTTTGGCTGCCAGCACCCTTGAGAACCTGATTCAAGAGATGCCAGCAGACACACCCGCTGCACAAAAGCGACCCTTGATCGAATCCTTGCTCAATGCCAGCCAACAAGCGCAAGACCACCAGCGAGTGGTCGATTGGGCGCGCACTTATTTGAAACTAGAAGGCAGCAACCCTTCGGTGCGTCCGGTGCTCATTCAAACCTTGTCGGTCTTGAAGCGTCACGACGAAGTGGTGCAAGAAGTGAAAGACAAAATGCGTTTGGACGAGGCTGCCAAGCTCAAAACGGCAGAGAGTGAATTGCGCTTGATGGCCGTGAGCCAACGCCAATTGAAAGATGACACCGGTTACAACGCGACCTTGAAACTGTTGTTGCAAAACTACCCCTCCAAAGCCTACTGGGCAGAGATGATTCCTCGCTTGGCACGTCAGGCCAACTTCAACGCCCGTTTCGATCTCGACCTGTACCGCTTGCTTGAAGTGACCGGCAATTTGGAGGACAGCATTGAATACAGCGACATGGCCAACTTGGCTTTGAAAGCTGGTTTGCCTGCAGAGGCTTCACGCACAGTTGAACATGCCTACAGCGTGGGCCTCATGGGCAAAGGCACTGATGCGGCCAACCATCAAAAGTTACGCCAACAAATTCAACAGCGTTTGAACGAAGACGACAAGGCTTTGCCCGCTTTGGAAAAATCCGCCAAAGATGCCAACGCCTTGGCCAGCTTGGCCGATGTCTACGCTGCGAAACAAAAGTGGGATGTGGCGCAAGCGCAGTATGCCAAGGCCTTGAGCATGGGCGGTTTAAGGCGTGAAGCAGAAACCAGGTTGCACGCTGGCATCGTCTTGTTCAAAGCAGGTCAAAAAGCCGCGGCACTCACCATGTGGGACAGTGTGCAAGGTGATGCAACCGCCGTCGACATTGCGCAGCTTTGGAAAATCTGGGCGGCCAGCAACTGAGTTCGACCGCTGCATTGTTCATCGCTTCAAGTTCACTGACCGTTTCACGCGTGGAAAAAAGAAAACTGCAAATGTCAGACATCGCCAAATTGGCAGGTGTCTCCACGGCCACGGTTTCGCGTGCCCTGAATGGCAGTGAAGCCATCCGGCCAGAAACGCGCGAGCGCATCATGGCCTTGGCCCAAGCGCATCAATACACTGTGCACGCTGGCGCCAAGAACTTGCGCAGCGGCGAAAACAGGACCTTGGGTTTGGTGATTCCCTACCGTGCGTCTTTGCGCATGCAAGTGACAGACCCTTTCTTTTTGTCCATGCTGGGCCATCTGGCCGATGCCATGACCGAAGCTCAGTACGATTTGCTGTTGTCACGGGTCAATGCCGATCACTTGGACGAATGTGCTGCGCTCTACGATTCAGGTCGGGTGGCGGGCATGGTGGTGGTGGGCCAATGGGACCATCACGATCAACTCAACGCCTTGGCCCAACGCCATGTCCCCGTGGTGGTGTGGGGCGTCCAGTTGCCAGACCAGCTTTACTGCAGCGTGGGCAGCGACAACGCCAGGGGCGGCTTTGAAGCCACCGAGCATCTGATCCAGCAGGGCCGTCAACGCATTGCCTTCATGGGCGATTACGCTTCGGGTGAAGCCAAGTTTCGCTACGAGGGCTATTGCAAAGCCCTGCAAAAGCATGGCATTGCCATCGATCCTTTGCGGGTCATACCCTCGCCCTTCACCCCGCTTGAAGCACAGCAGGCCATGCATCGGTTTTGCGATCAACATCAGCCCATCGATGCTTTGTTTGCTGCCAGTGATTTGATTGCCATCAATGCCATGGGCGTGCTCACTGCGCGCGGCTTCAAGGTGCCAGAGGATGTCGCGGTGGTTGGCTACGACGACGTGGACGCCGCCCGTCACAGCTTTCCGCCTTTGACCACCATTCACCAACCTTTGGATGTGGCAGCGCGGGCGCTCTTGCAATCCTTGCAGGAGGTGATGCAAGGACGTCAACCGGCATCGCGTCAACTCAGCAGCCCGCTGGTGATTCGCGCTTCATCTCAGCTGCCCAAGTAAGCCGCTTCTTGGCGAGCGGTGATTCAGTCCTTCTGCGAAGCCGAAGCTGCAGCCGCTTTCATGGCAAATTCGGCACGCAAAGCGCGAAGTTTTTCGCGCGGGTCTTCTTTGACAGTGGATTTGTCTAAAGCCATCTCGGCAATGAAACGGCTGGGCAATGCTGCGATGGTCTCGCGCCCTTTTTTGCGGCGCCGGGTCCAGCTCACAGCCAAGGAGCGCTGCGCTCGCGTGATGCCCACATACATCAAGCGCCGTTCTTCTTGCAAGCGCGTCAGTTGCCCCTCCGCATGAACTTCTGCATCCATCGAGGCTTTGTTGTCTTCGTCCATTTTGAAAGGCAGCAAGCCTTCGTTCACGCCCACCAACATCACGTGCGGCCACTCCAAACCTTTGGCAGCATGCAAGGTTGAAAGGGTGACCACATTGGGATCTTCTTCACGTTCGTTCAAGGTCGACAGCAACGAAATGGTTTGCGCCACCTCCAGTAAAGATTTGGTCTCTGATGCAAGGTTGACCCCCGCAGCGTCATCGATCGTGCCGCCACATCGACCCGCCATCCAATCGCAAAACTCCAGCACA
>RFVJ01000065.1 GCA_009928125.1 Betaproteobacteria bacterium | reverse complement strand
CAACTCTTGGTGGGTAATTTCGCGACCGCGAAAACGCAAGGTCACTTTGCATTTGTCACCATCTGCCAAAAAGCGACGGATGTTGCGCATCTTGATGTTGTAGTCACCGTCATCGGTACCGGGTCGGAATTTGATTTCCTTGATCTCAATGACCGTCTGCTTGGCTTTGGCTTCGGCAGCACGCTTTTGTTCTTGGTATTTGAACTTGCCGTAGTCCATCAATCGGCAAACCGGTGGTGTTGCGGTGGCTGCAATTTCAACCAGGTCAACATCCAACTCTCCCGCCATGCGCAACGCATCTGCTAAAGAAACAATGCCCAAGGGCTCGTTCTCGGGTCCGGACAAACGGACTTCAGGGAAAGTGATTTCACGGTTCAGGCGATGCTTACGCTCTTCGCGCTGACGGCGGTCACGAAATTCGGTGGTAGCGATGGTTCAAATCCTTTTAATAAAAACTGCACAAGGCAGCCCAAACCGACGAGCAAGCGTCAAGCTAAAGCAATCGGAAAATACCTTCAAACTTTAGATTCAATGTCTGATTGGACGAGTTCAATGAACGCGTCAACCTGGGTTGGCGCCAACCAAACAGGCAAGGCGCCGGCGTGTTGTTCAATCAAAATACCGATGAATCGCTCCATGCTGCCCACGATGGCGCGGTGCAACATCACGGGGCGATGTCGGTTGCCATCCTCCCCCACGTACTCGGCATCCAGGCGCTCGGCCATTGAGAAGTCAACTTGGATGGTGCCGCACTGCCATTGACGGCCAATGGCGTCTTTCAGGGTGTATTCGATTTTGGGGCCATAGAAAGCACCATCGCCAGGGGCAATTTCAAAATCGCAGTTGGACGCACGCAAACTCTCCATGAGGGCATGCTCGGCTTTGTCCCAAATTTCATCGGAGCCGATGCGTTGCGCGGGTCGCGTCGCGACTTTGTAAATGATGTCGGTGAAACCAAAGTCTTTGTAGACCTTTTGCAAGAGCGTGGTGAAATTAACGCTTTCCGCCAAGATTTGATCTTCGGTACAAAAGATATGACCATCGTCTTGGGTGAAGCCGCGCACGCGCATGATGCCGTGCAAGCCGCCTGTGGGCTCGTTGCGGTGGCATTGACCAAACTCTCCATAACGCAAAGGCAGATCGCGATAGCTCTTCATGCCCTGCTTGAAAATCAAGATGTGGCCGGGGCAGTTCATGGGCTTCAAAGCGTAATCACGCTTTTCAGACTCTGTGGTGAACATGTTGTCACGGTATTTATCCCAGTGCCCCGTTTTTTCCCACAAAGACTTGTCGATGATTTGCGGACCTTTGACTTCTTGGTAACCGTTGTCTTGGTAAACCGCACGCATGTACTGCTCAACCTTTTGCCAAACAGACCAGCCTTTGGGGTGCCAGAACACCAAACCAGGCGCGTGCTCATCAATGTGAAAGAGGTCCAGTTCGCGGCCTAACTTGCGGTGATCTCGCTTTTCTGCCTCTTCCAATTGGGTGAGGTAGTTTTGCAAATCATCTTTGCTGGTCCATGCCGTGCCGTAAATGCGTTGCAACATTTCGTTTTTGCTATCGCCTCGCCAATAAGCACCGGCCACCTTCATCAACTTGAAATGCTTGAGTTTGCCCGTGCTGGGGACGTGAGGGCCGCGGCACAAGTCTTCGAATGTGCCCTCTTTGTACAAGCTCACATCTTCGTTGGAAGGAATGCTGCCAATGATTTCGGCCTTGTAGTGCTCACCCATGCCCTTGAAATACGCGACGGCCTCATCGCGCGGCAGTACACGCCGGACCACGGGCTCGTCTTTGTTGGCCAATTCGGTCATGCGCTTTTCAATGGCAGCCAAGTCTTCCAAGGTGAACGGACGGCTGTAGGAAAAATCGTAGTAAAAACCGTTTTCAATGACAGGGCCAATGGTGACCTGCGCATCAGGATATAAATCTTTCACGGCGTAAGCCAGCAAGTGCGCCGTTGAATGACGAACCACTTCCAAGCCATCGGCATCTTTGCCCGTGATGATGGCCAGTTGCGCATTGGCAGCAATGGTGAAAGACGTGTCCACCACTTTGCCATCGACTTTGCCAGCCAATGCCGCTTTGGCCAAGCCAGCGCCAATGGAGGCTGCAACCTCTGCCACGGTGACGGGACCGGGAAACTCACGCAATGAACCGTCTGGAAGTGTGATCTGAACCATGTTCGAACTGAAAAAAGGAAAGGCGCCCTGTTGGCGCCAGAAATGAAAAACGCGGCATTTGCCGCGTTTTCAAACGCTCAGGCCAGATTTTACGCTGTGCCCGAGGTGTTTTTCGATCAGTGGAACTGTTCTTCTTCGGTCGAACCGGTCAAAGCGGTCACGCTAGAGCGGCCACCTTGGATCACAGTGGTCACTTCATCGAAGTAACCAGTGCCCACTTCTTGCTGGTGCGACACGAAGGAGTAGCCGCGATCACGCGCTGCAAATTCGGGTTCTTGCACCTTCTCAACGTAGGCCGACATGCCGCGCTGAACGTAGGCTTGTGCCAAGTCAAACATGTTGTACCACATGGAGTGAATGCCAGCCAAAGTGATGAACTGGTACTTGTAACCCATGGCGCCGAGTTCTTTTTGGAATTTGGCGATGGTGGCATCGTCCAAGTTTTTCTTCCAGTTGAAAGAAGGTGAGCAGTTGTAGGCCAACAATTTGCCTGGGTGTTTCTTGTGAACAGCTTCAGCAAATTTACGAGCAAATTCCAAATCGGGCGTGCCGGTTTCACACCATACCAAGTCGGCGTATTCCGCATAAGCCACTGCGCGGCTGATGGCTTGCTCCATGCCTTTCTTGGTTTTGTAGAAGCCTTCTGCTGTGCGCTCGCCAGTCAGGAATGGCTTGTCGTTTTCGTCGTAGTCGCTTGTGAGCAAGTCAGCAGCTTCTGCGTCGGTACGTGCAATCACCAATGTGGGAACGCCGCAAACGTCAGCAGCCATGCGGGCTGCGATCAACTTCTGGCACGCCTCCGTGGTTGGCACCAACACTTTGCCACCCATGTGACCGCACTTTTTCACAGAAGCCAATTGGTCTTCAAAGTGAACGCCACCTGCACCTGCTGCAATCATGGCTTTCATCAATTCGAAGGCATTCAACACGCCGCCAAAACCAGCTTCAGCATCGGCCACGATGGGCGCGAAATAGTCGGTGTAGTCTTTGTCGCCAGGGTTGGTGCCTTTGGACCATTGAATTTCGTCCGCGCGACGGAAGCTGTTGTTGATGCGCTCCACAACCTTGGGTACAGAGTCCACTGGGTACAACGACTGATCAGGGTACATCGATGCATAGGAGTTGTTGTCTGCAGCAACTTGCCAGCCAGACAAATAGATGGCCTTGATGCCTGCTTTGACTTGTTGCATGGCTTGACCTCCGGTCAATGCACCCAAGCAATTGATGTAGTCTTCTGTGTGAAGCAAATCCCACAGCTTTTCTGCGCCACGGCGAGCCAATGTGTGCTCAATCGGGAAAGAGCCGCGCAAACGCACGACATCGGCAGCTGAGTAGCCGCGCTTGATACCCTTCCAACGGGGGTTGGTGGCCCAATCTTTTTCCAGGGCGGCAATTTGTTGTTCACGACTGAGTTGCTCAACGAGGTTTTGTGGCATGACGTTTTCCTTTGGTTTGGTTGAAGTTGCGGCCAATTCATTCTTGGAAATCTTTGGCACTGGGAAAAATTCTAAGTCTTATAGAAGACTTCTAAATCATCTTATGTCTTATATAAGACAAATATTTTTATCATTTAAATCAATACCTTATATGATCTATTTCTCATAGCAAAATATCATCTCTCATATTGAGAAAAAATATTGCGTTGCAACATGATTTAATTTTGCATGATGAAATTAGATTTCCTTTCTCCAGTAGCATCCGCTCAGCCGGATAAATAAGTTTCCGGCTGCGAACCAACTTCCGACTTAAGGAATTTCAAAATGGCAACTGCAAAAAAATCTCCGGCAAAAAAAGCTGCTCCTGCAAAGAAAGCAGCACCCGCCAAAAAACCTGTAGCGAAAAAAGCGGCACCTGCTAAAAAAGCAGCACCCGCCAAAAAAGCTGCGCCCGCAAAGAAAGCTGCCCCCGCTAAAAAGCCAGCAGCCAAAAAAGCCCCTGCTAAAAAGCGCACGCCCAATGCCGCTTTCATGAAGGCTTTGACACCCAGCGCCGCACTGGCTGCTGTGGTGGGTGCATCCCCTCTGCCACGTACAGAAGTCGTGAGCAAGCTGTGGGTTTACATCAAGAAACACAATCTGCAAGACAAAGTCAACAAGCGCAACATCAACGCCGATGACAAACTCAAAGCAGTTTTTGGCAAAGCCCAAGTCAGCATGTTCGAGATGGCCGGTTTGATCGGCAAGCACCTGAAATAATTCAGTGCTTCTCGAATGAAAAAAGCCGGGTCTTCCCGGCTTTTTTTATGACTTCGATTTCAAAGCATTTTGCGTGATGGCCGAGAGCGTCCCTCGGGTGGTAATCACTTCGGGGTCCAACATGATTTCAATCAAGGTGCCCCGTTCACGTTGAAGCGCATCGATCAATGCGGGTTCAAATTCTTCCGTTTTGGAGATCCGAATCCCTTCGTACCCATATGCCTTGGCCAAATTGGCAAAGTGCGGGTTGTTCAAATGAGAACCCATGTTGTGCGTCGGAAAATCGCGTTCTTGATGCATGCGAATGGTGCCGTACATGCCATTGTTCAATAGCACCACAATGGATTTGGCAGCATGCTGACAGGCTGTGGCCAGCTCCTGGCCATTCATTAAAAAATCACCGTCACCAGCAATCGTGAAAGCAACGCGCTTCGACAGAATGGAGGCAGCGATACCCGCAGGCACGCCGTACCCCATGGCACCCACGGTAGGTGCCAATTGCGTCTTCAGGCCTTTGCTCAAACCGTGGTGTTGGTAATAACGATGGATCCAGCTTGCAAAATTACCAGCACCATTGGTCAGCACCGCATCTGCTGGCAAGTGCCGCTGCAAAGCCGCAACCACCTCAGGCATGTTCACCAAACCCTGAGTCGAATCTTGAGACAAGCCGGCCAAGGCCTGGGGCTGAATGTTGGCGTGGTAATCTGCATTGGCCTGTGCTGTCCAATCTGCCCATGGCACGGACGGCGGCGCGGTCAACACTTCTAGGCTTCTTGCGGCAGCATTCATGGTGGCGCAGATGGCCAAATCCGCCGAATACACACGGTGAAGTTCTTCAGCGCTTGCGTGAATGTGCACAAGCTTTTGTTTGGGTTTGGGCACTTCCAAAAGCGTGTAGCCACTGGTGGTCATTTCGCCCAAACGGGGGCCGATGGCCAAAATCAAATCGCTGTCTTTGATGCGCTGCGACAGTTTGGGATTGATGCCAATTCCGACATCGCCCGCATACAAAGGATGGAAGTTGTCAAAAGTGTCTTGGAATCGGAAAGCATTGCCCACAGGCAATTGCCAATTCTCGGCGAACCTTTGCAGCGCTTGTGCTGCTTGCGGTGTCCAACCGCCACCGCCTGCAATCACAAATGGCCGTTTGGCGGCCAACAACAATTCACGCAATTGACGCAAACTACCTGGATCACTCCAAGCTTCCACTGGTTCCAGCTTCGGCATGGGTCGTGCGGTCACCTCATGGGTCAACATGTCTTCAGGTAACACCAAAACCACGGGTCCTGGCCGACCGTTCATCGCGGTTGCAAACGCGCGTGCAACGTATTCAGGAATGCGCCCGGCATCGTCGATGCGCTCGACGCGTTTGGCCATGCCTTTGGTGCTGGGTCCAAAAAATGCACAGAAATCGACTTCTTGGAAGGCTTCGCGGTCACGTGTTTCAGTGGCCACATCGCCCACAAACAAAACCATGGGCGTAGAGTCTTGATATGCCGTATGAACGCCAATAGAGGCATTGGTGGCACCTGGCCCTCGTGTCACGAAACAAACGCCTGGTCGCCCGGTTAAACGACCTTGGGCGTCCGCCATGAAGGCAGCCCCACCCTCTTGCCGACAGGTCACAAACTGAATCTGATCTTGGTATTTGTGAAAACCATCCAAGACTGCCAGGTAACTTTCCCCCGGCACGCCAAAGGCGTGTGTGATGCCTTGGGCCACCAAACACTCCACCAAGAGGTGGCCTCCCATTTGAGTCTTGGCAACAGTTTCAGCTTGTTTGTCGTTTAGATTGCTCATACAGCCTCTTGTGATCAAGGCCGCATGATACTTTCAAAGCGAATTCTTCAGACGAAACAAGGTCACCTTGTGATTCAATTTAGCTCACCACTCGGTTGAATTTAAAAACGCCTGGGTCTTTCACAGGGTCGACATCCACAGGGATCACCGACTTTGGCAAAAACTTGCCCTCGAGAAGCAGCTTGGACAGAGGGTTTTCAATCCTTTGCTGCACGGCGCGCTTCAAGGGACGCGCACCAAACACCGGGTCAAAGCCCACCTTGGCCAGTTCTGCCAAAGCCGAAGGCGAGACATCGAGGTGCAAGTCCATCTTCGCCAAACGAGCTTCCAATATTTGGAGTTGAATTTTGGCAATCGACTCAATGTGCTTGGCATCCAAACTGTGAAAGACCACGGTCTCGTCGATGCGGTTCAAAAACTCGGGACGGAAGTGGTTCTTCAGTTCGCCCCAAACGGCCTCTTTGATGTCGTCATTGGACTCCCCCACCATGGACTGAATCAGGTGTGAGCCAATGTTGGAGGTCATCACAATCACGGTGTTTTTGAAGTCGACGGTGCGCCCTTGACCGTCCGTCAAGCGCCCATCGTCCAACACTTGAAGCAACACGTTAAAGACATCAGGGTGTGCTTTTTCAACCTCATCCAGCAACAGAACCGAATAAGGTTTTCTGCGCACGGCTTCCGTGAGGTAACCACCCTCTTCGTAGCCTACATACCCAGGTGGCGCGCCAATGAGACGGGCAACCGAATGTTTCTCCATGAACTCACTCATGTCGATGCGAATCAGGTGATCTTCGCTGTCAAACAAGAATCCCGCCAAGGCTTTGCACAACTCTGTTTTGCCAACGCCTGTTGGGCCCAAGAACAAGAAGGAGCCTGTGGGTCTTTGAGGATCAGACAAGCCCGAACGTGAACGGCGAATGGCATGCGAGACTGCAGCGATGGCTTCGTCTTGACCTACCACACGTTCGTGCAATTTGACTTCCATTTGCAACAGCTTTTCACGCTCACCCTGCATCATTTTGGACACGGGAATGCCCGTGGCACGACTGACCACTTCGGCAATTTCTTCGGCGCCTACTTGCGTGCGCAATAAGCGTGGCGCAGAACCCGCCTCTGGATTCAATTCTTTGGCCTGAGTTTCAGACAACAACTTTTCAAGTTCAGGCAATTTGCCATATTGCAACTCAGCAACCTTGTTGAAGTCGCCTTTGCGTGTGAGTTCTTCAATCTGCTGACGCAGTTGGTCAATTTTTTCGCGAACGTTTTGGCTGCCCTGTGCTTGGGCTTTTTCAGTTTTCCAAATTTCCTCGAGATCGGCTGCTTCTTTTTTCAGCGCGACGATCTCTTCTTCAATCAAGCCTAACCTTTTTTGAGAGGCCTCATCGGTTTCCTTTTTGACAGCCTCACGTTCGATTTGCAATTGGATCAAACGTCGATCCAACTTGTCGATCACCTCAGGCTTGGAGTCAATTTCAATTTTGATTTTAGAAGCTGCTTCGTCGATCAAATCAATGGCCTTGTCGGGCAAAAAACGATCGGTGATGTATCGGTGGCTGAGTTCTGCCGCCGCCACAATGGCAGGGTCGGTGATGTCGACGCCATGGTGAATTTCATACTTCTCTTGCAAACCACGCAAAATGGCAATGGTGGCTTCCACGCTGGGCTCGCCCACCAAGATCTTTTGAAAACGACGCTCGAGGGCGGCGTCTTTCTCAATGTATTTGCGGTATTCGTCTAAGGTGGTCGCACCCACGCAGTGCAATTCGCCACGGGCCAATGCAGGCTTGAGCATGTTGCCGGCATCCATGGCGCCTTCTGCCTTTCCTGCGCCCACCATGGTGTGCAATTCATCGATGAACACAATGGTTTGGCCTTCGTCCTTGGCAAGTTCGTTCAGGACGGATTTGAGACGCTCTTCAAACTCACCGCGGAACTTGGCGCCTGCCAACAAAGAGGCCATGTCCAAGGACAAGACCCGCTTGCCCTTCAATGAATCGGGCACCTCGCCGGCCACAATGCGCTGCGCCAAACCTTCCACGATGGCCGTTTTACCCACACCAGGTTCACCGATCAAAACGGGGTTATTTTTGGTGCGTCGTTGTAAAACCTGAATGGCTCTGCGAATTTCATCGTCGCGGCCAATCACGGGATCGAGCTTGCCCATGCGCGCCCGCTCTGTCAGGTCAAGGCAATATTTTTTCAAGGACTCGCGTTGTCCTTCTGCTTCAGCACTGTTCACGTTTTGCCCTCCACGCACTGCGTCAACTGCAGCTTCTAAACTTTGACGACTCAAGCCCGCCGCTTTGGCATTTCGAGCCAATTCAGACTTGCTGTCAGCCAAGGCCAATAAAAAAAGTTCGCTGGCCACAAAAGAGTCACCACGTTTCAGTGACTCTTTTTCAGCAGCCTGCAACAGTTTGACCAGATCTGGGCCCACTTGGACCTGATCTTGACCCGTGACTTGGGGCAATCGATCGACAGCCGATGTGGCCGTCGACATCAAGGCTGACAGGTTGACGCCAGCCCGTTGCAACAAGGCCTTAGGCCCATCCTGTTGTTGCAGCATGGCCAACAGCACGTGTGCTGGATCGATGTAAGCGTGGTCTTTGCCCAATGCCAAACTCTGGGCATCGCCCAGTGCTTCTTGGAATTTGGTGGTTAGTTTGTCAATTCGCATTTGAATCTCCTATTGAAATCCATTTTGGGCCGATGTGGCAATTTTTCAAGAGGCGGGCCTGATTGAGCCTTTGCCCTGCCCACAGCCTCTAGAATGTCGGCATGAACATTCACCAAATGTCGGTCCAATATGACGAACGTCAAGATCGCCTGGCCTTGCGGGTCAGCAATCAAGACAGTCAGGAGTTCAGGCTGTGGCTAACAAGGGCCATGACCCTGCGCTTACTGCCGCATTTGCAGGCTTCCGTGGTTCAACTTGAAGCCCAAGACCCGCAAGTGATGGCGACAGACGCAACATCGCAACAAATGCTGGCAGAGTTAAAGCGCGAGAATTTTCTGTCTCAAGCCGATTTTTCAACGCCCTTTGTCTCACAAAACCTCAGCCTTCCATTGGGCCCGACCCCCATGCTGGTGACCGATGTGCAACTGAATTTGCACCACAGTGGCAGTTTGAATTTGTTATTTCAAGACAAGAGCGGCGAGAACGCCAGTGGTGCATCGTGTGAATTCAATCTTCAGGCAGCGTTGTTACATGGTTTGTTGCATCTCATTGAACAAGCTTTGAAAAAGGCGCAGTGGCAACAAGCTGATTTTTCGCAGAGGTCCGACACCTTAGATCCTGCCAATGCAGAGCGGCCTGCCTATCGGCACTGAAACGTGACACCAAGCGCTACGCGTTGCTTGACTTGATGCCCCAGCGAGCTAGCGCCTTGTCATCACTGACTCGCGCATCCACCCATTTCGCACCATCGGGCGTTTGCTCTTTTTTCCAAAATGGCGCTTGGGTTTTCAAGTAGTCCATCAAAAACTCACAAGCCTTGAAGCTTTCGCCGCGATGCGCCGAGGTGACAGCAACCAGCACAATTTGATCGGCCGGTTTCAATTCGCCCACGCGATGAATGACCTTGGCTTGGTAAAAGTCAAAACGCTGATGCGCCTCTTCGATCATGGCCTCGATGGCAGACTCGGTCATGCCTGGATAGTGCTCTAGTGTCATGGACACAACCTCATCCATCGCCTGTCCTGTGAGCATGCGGGTATCCCGAACCGTCCCCACAAATGTGCAAATGGCACCCACCCGCAGGTCACTGGCGCGCATGGCAGTCAGCACCTCAGCCACATTGAAATCTTCGGTTTGGATGACCACGCGTGGCTGCATGTTTCAGCCCCCTGTCACTGGCGGGAAAAACGCCAATTCGGCATTGTCAGTGAGAGGCGCATCTTCCGCCACCATGACTTGATTCAAAGCCATTCGGACCGCTTTGTCGCGCGCCAAACAAAGATAGGCACCGCCATGCGCAAGCAGTTGATCTCTCAACTCGCCCACAGTTTTCGCATCGGTCGTCAGGTCTTCTTGAGACTTCCCAAGCGACTCTCGCAATGAGGCAAAGTACCGCAAACGAAGTTTCATTGCAGCCACTCCGCAAAGGG
>RFVJ01000064.1 GCA_009928125.1 Betaproteobacteria bacterium | reverse complement strand
GCTCGACTATCAGTGTCACGAAGCCATCAAAGCACCCGTGGCCGTTTGATGAAGCTCAAGCTGATTTATGCGCGCGCGGCCAACGGTGTCATTGGCCTCAACAACCAAATGCCTTGGCACTTGCCAGAAGATTTGGCACATTTCAAACGCACCACCCTCGGTTGCCCCGTGTTGATGGGACGCAAAACTTGGGAATCCATCCCTGCCAAATTCAGACCGCTGCCTGGTCGCGCCAACTTGGTCATCACACGCCAACACAATTGGCACGCTGAAGGCGCTTTGGTGGTTCATTCTTTGGAAGAAGGTTTGAGCTTGGCCTTGGCGCACTGCCCAGAAGGCAAAGATTTGTGGGTCATGGGCGGGGCAGAAATTTATGCACAAGCAGCAGCCATCGCCGAAGAAGCGGTGGTCACCGAGATTGATGCCTCCTTTGAAGGCGATGCCTTTGCGCCCACCCTCGGGTCGACTTGGCACGAAATATCTCGCGAATCACATGTTTCCTCGACAGGCTTGAAATACAGCTTTGTCACCTATCGTCAAACCCTCTGAACTTTTGGAGTAAGCACCCATGTCAGGTCACGGCTTTCACGTACACGGTCCCCACGATCACGAAATTGAACATGCCACGCAAGGTCATGCAGAGCATGGCGGCAGTCACACCAACTCGATTGCCATGTTCACCGCCATCATTGCCACGGTCGGCGCCATCTTCTCTTACATGGGCGGCGCTACGCAAGCCAATGCAGGCTTGTTCAAGAACAATGCGGCGATCAAAAAGACCGAAGCGTCTAATCAATGGAACTACTACCAAGCCAAGAGTTCTAAACAAAACTTGAGCGAGTTAGCGATTGAACTGGCCCCACCCGCCAAAAAAGATTTTTACCAAGACGAGATCAAACGCTACAAATCTGAAAAAGCAGAGATCAAACTCGGTGCAGAAAAACTCGAAGCCGAAGCCAAAGCTTGGGACGACAAGTCTGAAAACGAAATGCATTTGCACCACCGCTGGGCTCAAGCCACGACCGCACTGCAAGTCGCCATTGCCATGGCCGCCATTGCACTCATGACGCGCAAAAAATGGCTGGAAGTGGCCATGTACGGCATGGGCGCAGTGGGTGTGGCCATTGGCGCATTGGCCCTGCTCCACATTTAAACAAGATGAAAATTGCGACCTGGAATGTCAATTCACTCACCGTGCGATTACCGCAGGTGATTGATTGGCTCAAAGCACAAGAGGCCTTGGGCGCAGACCAAGCCATTGATGTGTTGGCTTTGCAAGAGTTGAAGATGACGGACGACAAGTTTCCGCATCAAGCCTTTACCGATGCGGGCTATCATGCACAGTGGTTTGGTCAAAAAACCTACAACGGCGTGGCACTCATTTCTCGAACACCTGCGGTGGATGTGGTCAAAAACATTCCAGGCTTTGAAGATGACATGTCGCGCATCATTGCAGGCACTTTTGGCGATGTGCGCGTCATTGGCGGTTATTTTCCAAATGGTCAAGCACCTGACAGCGACAAATTTGTTTACAAAATGCGTTGGCTAGAGGCCCTCAAAACATGGGTCCAGCAAGAGATGACCCGGCACCCCAAGCTGGCACTCATGGGCGACTACAACATCACCTTTAAACAGAGGACTGCGAATCGATCACATCTTGGTGACGGATGCTTTGAAAGCACAAGCCACGGCGTGTGTGATCGACAAAGTGCCGCGCAAAAATGAGCGTCCCAGTGACCACACACCCGTGGTACTGACCATTTAGCTTTGATGGGCCGCCATGGCCTTGCCCACTTCCAAAGAACCCTGACCGGAACCCGAACCGGGTACCAATTCACCCGTCCGGTCGGTCACCTGCGACATGGCCGCCAACAATTGTTCTGGCGTATCGTCTGACATGCCCAAATGCACGCCTTGTGTGAGCGTGATGTTCGCCACTTCAAAGCTGCCAGCACCCGCACACAGAATGGTGCGATTGGGTGCATCGTCGCAAGCCATCACCAGCATGGCAGGCACAACGGCTTGTGGTTCCAATGCTTTGAGCACGGCTTCTGGCATCAAACCTTCTGTCATGCGCGTGGCCGCAGTGGGCGCCAGGGAGTTGACGCGAATGTTGTACTTCTCACCTTCAATGGACAAGGTTTGCATCATGCCGGCCAAGGCCATCTTGGCAGCGCCGTAATTGGACTGGCCCGGCCATAGTTTTGCGCTTGCATGATGGGCCACACTGCTTTGGTGCAATGCACAGCGCCCATCACATGCACTTCCATCACCAAACGAAAATCGGCAATGTCCATTTTGGAAAAGCTTTTGTCACGCAGGATACCAGCGTTGTTGACCAATATATCGACACGTCCCCACTGGTCCATGGCCTGCTTGACCATCCCCTGTACCGCTTCATAGTCGGTCACTGAAGCACCATTGGCAATGGCCTCACCTCCGGCCTTGATAATTTCGTCCACCACAGCCTGCGCAGCACTGACCGAACCCCCTTCGCCGTGGACGTTAGCGCCCAGATCGTTCACCACCACCTTGGCGCCCCGTTTGGCCAAAGCCAGCGCATGTTGTTTGCCCAATCCACCGCCAGCGCCTGTGACAATGGCGACACGTCCATGAAAATCAATGCTCATTTGGATTCCTCAATCTGATAGCCTTGTGACAATGTCACTTTAAACCATGGCTTCCATGGCAAGTGTTACCAGATTGACAGTTGTCCGAACGAAGACAATGGACCGCATAATAGGATCCCCATGAAAATCACCTCCCACATCGATGACACGCCGCCCCGCGACGCAGCCACCGTGATTTTGCTGCGCGAAGGTGACGCAGGGATGGAGGTCTTGTTGCTGAAAAGGCACACAGACTCGAAAGACTTGGGCGGCGCTTTTGTATTTCCAGGGGGAAAACGTGACGAGGCAGACGGCTCACCCACAGCCTTGGCCGCTTTGCAAACAGATGCAGCCAGCCTTCACGCGCAATTGGGAGAGCCCGAATTAACACCCGCTCATGCAGCCAGTTTATTTGTGGCTGCACTGCGTGAAGCGCAAGAAGAGTGCGGACTGAAAATTCAAGCAACAGACCTGCAGGCCTGGTCACGTTGGATCACACCACGCATGCCTTCCCTGATGTCCAAACGCTTTGACACACGCTTCTTCTTAGCACGTGCGCCGATGGCGCAAACAGCGGTTCACGACAACCATGAAACCACCGAAATTTTATGGGCCACGCCGCGCAATGCACTGATTCAATATTGGCATGGCGAGATTGTATTGGCGCCGCCACAAATCATGAGCCTCTCTCATTTGTGCTTGTTCAAATCGGTGGCGCATGTCATGAAAGAAGCCGCTCAGCGCAAGCCTACCGCCATCATGCCCGAGCCATTTGACCAAGATGGCATGCGCGTGATTTGCTATCCAGGCGATCCCCGCCATCCAGTGCCCCAAAGGGCCATGCCTGGTCCAACCCGTTTGCAATTTCGAAACAAGCGCTTTGAACCTGAAGGTGGTTTGGAAGCTTTGTTGCACGGCCCCCTATGAGTTCCACTGTTTTTTTGTCCATGACCAAGGCCATTGAGTATCTGGGGGACGCCAGCAATGCACAACGAATGCTGGGCACATTGGAAAGCACACTGGAGACGGAAGTGCCACGCATCGCATCTGCCATTGAAACGCAGAACTTTACAAATCTTCAAAAAATTTGGCATCAACTCAAAGGCTTCGCACCTGTGTTTTGCCATGATCACATGGTGGCCGAAATCACCCAAACCGAAACACTGTGCAAACGCATTCAACTGCCCGATGAACAAGCTGCCGCACTGAAGGCCAGTACACAGTTGTTGAAGCACTTACAAGAAATGTTGTCTGAAGTCAAAGCACAACAAGCGTCTTGAGTTCATCAACCGGCTCACACGTGCTTGCGATGGCAATTGTGCTTTGACTTGTCATCGAACTTGATGAAGCCTGGGTCTCAGGCAAATGCTGCAACCAAGCTTGAATCACTTTGGGATCATGAACCCATCGAAGTGTGTCAAAAGCTTGTTGCGCTTCAGGATAGTGCCGGCGCAAATAATTGAGCCACTGCTTTAAACGACCCGCACGATGGCGAGACGCCACATGCAAACTCATTCGGTGCCAAAAAACACCGAGCAAAGGCCACAACTGTTTCCACGAAAACGTTTGGGGCAAGTTGGCCAATGAAAGTCCCTGCGCCTGTGCATCGTGGTACTTGATTTCCAACGCCAAGCCAGGGTTGTTGATCATGCCGCGGCCAATCATCAAATCTTGGCAACCCGTCACTTCTCGGCAACGCACAGCGTCGGCCACAGTCCAAATTTCGCCATTGGCCACCATGGGCAATTTGACGCACTGACGCACATCTGCAATGCGTTCCCAATATGCAGGAGGCCTGTAGCCATGGGCTTTGGTTCGTGCGTGCACCACCAACTCATCCGCCCCAGCACTTTCAATGGCCTGCGCACAATCCTCTGCGCGAGTGTCATCATTGAAACCCAAGCGCATCTTGGCAGACACTGGCACATTGGCAGGCACTGCGCGGCGCACCGCGGCCACAATTTGACCAATCAGTTCAGGCTCGTCCAACAGCACAGCCCCACCCCGATGTCGATTGACTGTTTTGGCAGGACAACCAAAATTCAGATCAATGCCAGCAGGACGAAGCTGGGCCAAACGCGCGGCGTTTTCTGCCAAAACTTCTGGGTTGGAGCCTAACAGTTGTGCTTTCACCGGCACACCCGCCACAGTTTTTCCGTCATTCAGCAGTTCGGGCACGACACGGTAAAAAGCTCGCTTGGGCAATACAGCATCTGTGACTCGAATGAATTCAGACACACACAGGTCGATACCCCCCACCCGCGTCAGCGTATCGCGAAGGCTGTGGTCCAACAACCCTTCCATGGGCGCCAAGAGAATTCTCATGTGCTTGCTGTTTTGTCGAATCTCAACTCAATTCAATGATGGGGTCAGGCCAAAGAACGCTTCATTCGAACTTCTTCAACCTTCACGCCGCCAATTGGAACGGTGCGCGCTGTGTTCATCTCGCGCTTGAAGCCAGCCAACTCATGGAAACGCACGGTGCGCTCATTCAGCAAAGGCACCCAGATGCTCACGTCGGTGCAATCTTCGTCCAACAGGCCTTCGCGGGCCGCATCCCAAAGCGCCAAACCAACGCCCTCACCCAAACGATCGGGGTCTGCATAAATGGCCCAAATTTCACCCATGGTGTTTTTGGATTTAGGATCGCGTGAGCGGTCAAATCCAACAAAGCCCACAATGCACCCGCCTTCCAGCGCGACCATCACTTGCGGTTCGCCATACTCGATCGCCTCCTTCCAATAAGCAACCCGCTTGGCCATGGGTGTGGCGTCCCAGTGTGCCTCGGGTACTTGGCCTGCATACGCTGCACGGCTGGCAGACCAATGCAATTGCGCCACTGCAGCGGCTTCTTTTTGGGTGGCAAAACGAACTTCAAAATCAGACATAGCGGTGAATGGATGAGTCAGAAAACCCTAGATTGTCGCTTGATCTGACCCACCTTCAAAATTCAAAGGTTTTCGCGACCTTCCATGGCCCATTTTGGCGTTATCTTTGGGGTATGAACCTTGATGTGGTCTATTCCGATGCGCATTTGGCCGTGCTCAACAAACCCTCGGGGCTTCTGAGCGTACCAGGCCGTGGCGATGACAAACAAGACTGCCTGATCAGCCGTGCGCAACGCATTTGGCCCGATGCCCTCACGGTCCACCGCCTGGACATGGCCACCTCAGGACTGGTGGTGGTCGCGCGCGGGCCGGCGGTGCAGCGCATGCTGAGCCAAGCTTTTGCAGAACGCAAGGTGCACAAAATCTACGAAGCCGTGGTCGATGGCAGCCCCCCCGAGGTCACCCCCAAGCATGTATCCGATCCGGCATCCGCTGAAGGCTGGCAGGACATCCAATTGCCCCTGCTGATCGATTGGCCCAACCGCCCAAAAAGCAAAGTTGATTGGGCGCATGGCAAGCCCAGCCATACCCAGTGGCGTCGCAAGGCCGGCCCTGTGATCGAAGGCGCAACACGCGTTGAACTCCATCCCATCACAGGTCGAACGCATCAATTGCGCTTGCACATGATGGCCTTGGGGCATGCCATTTGGGGCGATGCGCTTTACGCCAGCCCCGAAGTTTGTGCACGCGCTCCAAGGTTGCTGCTGCATGCACGCCAGTTGCAGTTCCATCACCCACTCACGCAAGAATGGCTATCATTTGAAATGGCCGTTCCGTTCTAACAAGGATTTTCAACATGACACAACATCTCTACATCCTCACGGGTGGCTCTCGCGGCATGGGCTTGGCCATTGCAGAACAATTGCTGCAAGCTGGCAATACCCTCATTTGTATCTCGCGCAATCAACAGGCCAGCTTAACTAACCAGGCCCAACAGACGGGCGCGCACCTTGAGCAATGGACCCATGACTTGGCCGATGGCGCCACAGCCAGTTTGGCGCTGAAAGCTTGGCTTGAGAGACAAACCGCCCACTCTTTTCAAAGTGCCACATTGATCAACAACGCGGGGGTCATTCCCCATATCGCGCCACTCAGTCAAGCCGACCCCCACAATCTGGCCATGGCATTGCGCGTGGGTCTAGAAGCACCGATGCAATTGTGTGCAGCGTTTTTAGGTGCCACTGAAAATTGGCCAGTCCCCCGCAAAGTGGTCAACATTTCTTCAGGTCTTGGCCGACGCGCCATGGCTTCTCAAGCCGGTTATTGCGCCGCCAAAGCAGGCATGGACCATTTCACCCGTTGCTTGGCGCTGGACGAAGCCCTCAAGCCCCATGGCGCCAAAGTCACTTCTTTGGCGCCAGGTGTGATTGACACCGACATGCAAGTGCAATTGCGCGGTGCCGACGCAGAAAAATTCCCAGATCAAAACGGTTTCCAGCAACTTAAAGCAACGGGCATGCTCACATCGCCAGCCGATGCCGCCAAGCGAATCCTCGATTACATGGCGCGACCCGACTTTGGCAGCCAGCCTGTTAGCGATGTGCGCGATGCCTGATCCATTCGATCAAAGTACCCGCCTCTGAAAACGCTGTTGTCAGCCCCCTGTAGCCTTCCTTGTTCAGACTTTGAGGCTGAACCTCAATCTAATCTAAGGAGACCCCGATGAGTCGTGAAGTTGTTGTTGTCAGCGGTGTTCGCACCGCCATTGGTACCTTTGGTGGCAGTCTGAAGGACATTGCCCCCACCGAGTTGGGCGCACAGGTGGTGCGCGAAGCCCTGAAGCGCGCCAACACCGATGGCAAGGATGTGGGTCATGTGGTGTTTGGCCACGTGGTCAATACCGAGCCCAAAGACATGTACCTGTCGCGCGTTGCGGCCATCCAGGGCGGCTGCGCAGAAGGCACCCCAGCCTTCAATGTGAACCGCCTGTGCGGCTCTGGCTTGCAAGCCATCATTTCTGCCAGCCAATCCATTTTGCTGGGTGACGCCGATGTGGCCATTGGCGGTGGTGCCGAAAACATGAGCCGTGCGCCTTATGCCAGTTTGGCCACACGCTTTGGTGCACGCATGGGCGATACCAAAATGGTCGACATGATGGTGGGCGCTTTGCACGACCCTTTTCACACCATTCACATGGGCGTGACGGCCGAGAACATTGCCGCCAAGTGGGGCATCACCCGCGAAGACCAAGACAAGTTGGCCGTTGAGAGCCACAACCGCGCAGAGCGCGCTACGCAAGCCGGTTATTTCAAAGACCAAATCATGCCGATCATGCTCAAGACGCGCAAAGGCGAAGTGGCTTACGACACCGATGAACACTTCCGACCTGGCTGCACCATGGAAGAGTTGGCCAAACTCAAGCCCGTGTTCGTCAAAGAAAACGGCACAGTGACAGCAGGCAACGCATCGGGCATCAACGACGCTGCAGCGGCAGTGGTGTTGATGGAGGCAGGCGCTGCCAAAGCGCGTGGCGCCAAGCCCTTGGCACGTTTGGTGGCCTACGCACACGCCGGCGTTGACCCCAAGTACATGGGCATTGGCCCTGTACCCGCAACACAGTTGGCTTTGAAAAAAGCGGGCCTCACCGTCAATGATTTGGACGTGATTGAAGCCAACGAAGCTTTTGCGGCGCAAGCCTGCGCCGTCACACGCGACCTGGGCTTAGACCCTGCCAAGGTCAACCCCAATGGCTCTGGCATTTCTTTGGGACATCCCATTGGCGCGACGGGTGCCTTGATCACCGTCAAAGCTTTGCACGAGTTGCAACGTGTCAAAGGTCGCTATGCCTTGGTGACCATGTGCATTGGCGGTGGCCAAGGCATTGCTGCTATTTTTGAACGCATGTAATTTCTAAGCGTTCTCCCAAGAAAAAGGCCATCAAGAGATGGCCTTTTTCAATCGCTGCTTTCAAAAACTGCGTTTTGAATCAATTTCAGCGATAACGCTCACGTGCAATGCGTGCGCCTTCCGCCAAGGCTTGCAATTTCTTCTCGGCCACTTCACGGCTCATCGGCGCCAAACCACAATTGGTACACGGGATGATGCGCGCCTTGGGTACGAACTGAAGCGCACGACCAATGGTGTCTGCCACTTCTTCAGGCGTTTCCACCACATCGCTGGCCACATCAATCACACCCACCATCACGTCTTTGCCATCCAGCAAAGCCATCAAGTCCATGGGCACATGCGAATGGAAACATTCCAAGCTCACTTGATCGATGCTGCTCTTGGCCAAAGCAGGGAAAACCTTTTCGTATTGACGCCACTCATGGCCCAAGGAATTTTTCCAATCGATGTTGGCTTGAATGCCATAGCCGTAGCAAATGTGAACGGCAGTGGTACAAGTCAGGCCCTGCGCCGCACGCTCCAAAGCTTTGACACCCCAATCGGCGGCCTCTTCCATGTACACATTGAAAGCCGGTTCGTCAAACTGCACGATGTCCACGCCATCGGCTTGCAGGGCCAATGCTTCTTGGTTCAACAGTTCGGCAAAGGCCATGGCCATCTTGACTTTGTCACCGTAAAAACGATCGGCCACGGTGTCCACAATGGTCATGGGGCCGGGCAAGGTGAACTTCAATTTTTTCTTGGTGTGGGCACGCGCCAGTTGAGCTTCAAAGGCATGCACTCGGCCTTTCAAGCGCAAAGGGGCAATCACTTGTGGCACTTGCGCGTCATAGCGGTTGTTGCGAATGCCCATGGTCACTTTGTTTTCAAAGTCAATGCCTTCAACTTGCTCCAAGAAACCATGTACAAAGTGTTGACGCGATTGCTCGCCATCGCCCACCACGTCCAAGCCTGCGTCTTCTTGCGCTTTGATCCACAGCAGCGTGGCATCGGCCTTCGCTTGTTTCAGGCTGTCGCCTTCGGCCATCCATTTGGGCCAAAGCTTGTTGGTCTCGGCCAGCCATTCGGGTTTTGGCAAGCTGCCTGCAATTGCGGTTTCAAACATCCTTGTGCTCCTGAAAATTTAGGGTTTCAAATTAAATTCTTGCGCCAACAACTCGTAAGAGTGCAGCTGTGCTTGCGGGTCGTGGGTCCATGTGATCACCACCAATTCGTCCAACGCCAACCTATCGGCCAATGCTCGCAGCTTGTTGCTGACAGTGGCGGCACTGCCAACCAAAGCATTGGCCTTCAGCGCATCCAAGGCCATCAGCTCAGCGGGCGAATAGTCACGCTCGGCTTGATCAGGGGGCAACATAGGACCTATGCGGCCCATGTTGCGGTCCATGCGCCAACGCGCACGGCTTTTGAACAAATGCCAAGCTTGTTCATCGGTATCCGCTGCCAGTGCCCAAACACACAAGGTGGCCATGGGCTTGTCCAAACGGGCGCTAGGCCGGAAGGTCTCTCGGTACATGTGCAAAGCTTGCTCAGCACCTTGTCCGTCGGTGATGAACCACGCAAACGCGTAGGGCAAATTGGGGATAGGCAAAAACACCATGCCCCGGGTGCCCCACGGGCAAAGGCTGGCCCTTGACCCAAGCTTGAAGTTCCATCACTTGCTGCGGAAAATTTTCGCTGGCATAGCGATCGGGATTGAGCAACTGTGCGGTTTTACCGTCACTGCCTGGCGCACGGCCAACGCCCAAATCAATGCGTCCGGGTGCCAAAGCATCTAGCACCCTGAACTGTTCAGCAACTTTGAGTGATGCATAGTGCGGCAACATGACACCGGCACTGCCGATGCGAATGCGTTGTGTTTGGATGGCAATGGCTGCCATCAAAATTTCAGGCGCCGTGCCCACGATGCTAGGGTGCGCGTGGTGCTCACTGACCCAAAAACGGGCGTATCCTAAGCGTTCGGCAGCCAGGGCCAATGCCAGTGTTTGACGAATGGACGCATCTTGACCACGACCCACCATGGCCACCGACTGGTCCAGAACAGAAAGCTTCAAA
>RFVJ01000063.1 GCA_009928125.1 Betaproteobacteria bacterium | reverse complement strand
ACATCGTGGTGCACGGCGCCACTGGCTTTACAGGCCGCCTCATCGCCGAGTATTTGTTAACTCGCACTGACACAGGACTCACTTGGGCCATGGGCGGTCGCAGTTTAGACAAACTGCACGCCGTGCGAGACGAAATTGGCGCGCCCGCTTCCACACCTTTGGTGGTGATTGAAAGCAGCGATGAAGCGTCATTGAAATCACTGATGTCTCGCACGCGTTTGGTTATCTCTGCCGTAGGGCCTTACCAGCTCTATGGCAACGAATTGGTCAAAGCCTGCGCCGAGTCGGGCGTGGACTATGTCGACTTGTGCGGCGAGCCTGCTTGGATGCGTCAGATGATTGACCAACACCAAGCGACCGCCGAAAAAAGTGGCGCGCGCTTGGTCTTCTCATGCGGCTTCGACTCCAGCCCCTTCGACTTGGGTGTGTTCATGGCGCAAGACGAAATGACCCAACGCTTTGGTCAACCCGCACCCCGCGTGCGCGGTCGTGTGCGCAAAATGAAAGGCACGTTTTCTGGTGGCACGGCTGCCAGCTTCAAGGCCACCATGGCTGCAGCCGCCACGCAGCCTGGCGTCATTGACTTGCTCAAAAATCCCTTCTCCCTCACGCCGGGTTTTGAAGGTCCCAAACAGCCTACAGGCCATAAGCCCATGCTGGACGAAGTCATGGGTGTATGGGTTGCGCCCTTCATCATGGCCACCATCAACACCCGTAACGTGCACCGCTCCAACTTTTTGATGAACCATGTGTGGGGCTCCGACTTTGTGTATGACGAAATGATCGTCACGGGCCCTGGCGAAAAAGGCGAAGCCATTGCCAACGCCATTGCGCAAGACAAGAGCATGAGCGAAGACAAGCTCAAACCCGGTGAAGGCCCGTCCAAAGCCGAGCGCGAAGCGGGCAGCTACGACGTGTTGTTCATTGCGACCAATGAACAAGGTCAATCTGTACGGGTCAGTGTCAAGGGCGACCGAGATCCAGGTTACGGCAGCACATCCAAGATGATTGCCGAAGCTGCCATCTGTTTGTTGAAAGATGCCACTGGAACCAGGGGTGGTTTCTGGACGCCCGCTTCAGCCATGGGTCATGCACTCATTGCACGTTTGCAGTCACATGCGGGCCTGACCTTTAGCGTGGAATAAGCACCACACACCAAGGGGGTGCGTGAGGAAGTCACGCACCTTCTGCTTAGGGGTTGAGTTCCATGGCCGAAGGTAAAAATCCCTTCAAGCTGTGCACACCCGTGGCAAACAAGATGGCATTCACCGTGGCTTGGGCAGTGGCCTCAGCCGCCATCACGGTCAGCAGCATCATGTCGGCAGGCCCTGTTTCTGCGCAGGTGGCCATCGCAAACAAAGTATCGCCATCCAAGGTGGTGTGCGCTGGTCTGATGCTTCTTGCAAAGCCATCGTGCGCACTCATGGCCAAGCGCTTGGCTTGGGCTTTGGTCAAGGTGGCGTTGGTGGCCACGATGCCAATGCTGGTGTTGGTGCCAGGCATGGGCGTGAACGCGTGCCATCTGCAGTTCTGGCGCCTGCCAACACTTGGCCAGTTGCAGGATCAATCACATCCCCCACCGCATTGCACGCCACCATGGCGCCCACTTGCCAAGGGCCTACCCGCACCAGCGCATGCCCCATACCGCCTTTCATGGCGCGATGCAATCCAAACAACTTGCCCACCGCTGCGCCCGCGCCTGCGCCCACGTTGCCCGACAAGGGCGGCACCATCGAACGCATGGCGCTGGCCGTCAAAGGTTTTTGATAGAGGGCATCTTCGCAAGCGGCATAACCTGCCGCAGCGTCAGGTCGAATTTTGGGGTGGTCACCCTCGCGCACCATGGGCAAATCAAACAACACCGCAGCGGGCACGATGGGCACACAGCCATGGCCCGTTTGAAAACCCATGTTGCGCTCATCTAGCCAGCGCATGACACCGCTGGCCGCATCCAAACCAAAAGCACTGCCACCCGACAGCAACACTGCATGCACTTTGTCGACCAAGTTGCTGGGGTCGAGCAAATCGGTTTCACGGGTGCCGGGAGCCGCACCGCGAACATCCACGCCCCCAACGGCACCTTGCGGCGCCAGAACCACGGAACATCCTGTCAAGCGCTGGCCGGAGGTAAAGTGGCCAATGTGCAATCCGGCAATGTCGGCAATGCTGCCGTAATGCGGGTTGGCTCGTTCGCTCAAACGGGTGATTACAATGTTCTGAGATGTCATTTGAAACCCTTTTATCAATGCCCCTGTTCTTGCTTGCCGACACGGCAAATGAAACGCTGGCCTCGAAGACACAAGGATAACGCGTGTCCTCATTTGTAATCCAACGCTTGCTCAGTTTTTTCGTCACGTTGGCGGTGACCTCGGTTGTGGTCTTCGGGGTGCTGGAATGGTTGCCCGGCAATGCGGCACAGGTCATTTTGGGCGAAACAGCCACCCCCGAATCTTTGGCGGCCATGGAAGAAAAGTTGGGTCTGAACCAACCCGCCCTCACCCGCTACTTGCAATGGACAGGTGGTTTGCTGCAAGGCCAATCGGGCATCAGCATTTCCTATGACACACCCACCGCCGTGCTCATGCTGGAGCGCATGCACGTCACCTTGCCCTTGGCCGTGATGGCCATGAGTCTGACCGTGTTGATGGCCTTGTGTTTGGGACTTTATGCAGCCTCCAAACAAAACACCGCGGGCGATGTGGGCGTGATGACCCTCAGCCAAATCGGTTTGGCTTTGCCCAATTTTTGGTTGGCCATTTTGCTCATCTTGCTGTTTGCCGTGCAATTGCAATGGGTCAGTGCAGGTGGATTTCCGGGCTGGTCGGAAGAGGATGGTGGTGGTTTGTGGGATGGATTTTCTGCTTTGATTTTGCCCGCCATGGCGCTGGCCGCTGTGCAAACCGCCATTCTGACGCGCGTGACCCGTTCGGCTGTGATTGAGGCCATGTCGGAAGACTATGTGCGCACGGCCCGCGCCAAAGGCTTGTCCAAACAGCAAGTGCTGTGGGGTCATGTGCTGCGCAACGCCATGATTCCGGTGGTCACCGTGATGGGTTTGCAATTTGGCAACCTGATCACCAGCGCCATCGTGATTGAAAACGTGTTTGTGTTGCCAGGCATTGGCCGCTTGATTTTTCAAGCCATTGCCAACCGCGATTTGATTGTGGTGCGCGATGTGGTCATGCTGCTATCGGCCATGGTCATCTTGATCAATTTTTTAATTGACTTGTTGTATGCGTGGATTGATCCGCGATTAAAGACAGGCGGAGCTGACGCATGAAGCGCGCGTTCAAGCATCCCAGTTTTGTCGCGGGATCCGTTTTGGTCACGCTCTTGGTGCTCAGTGCCATCGTTTCTTTGTTCTGGTCGCCCTACCCCGTAGGCGACATCGACATTCCCAACAAGCTGGCCAAAGCCAGTGCGCAACATTGGTTTGGCACGGACAGCTTGGGCCGAGACATCGCATCCTTGCTGTTGGTAGGCAGTCAAAACTCTTTGTTGGTCGGTTTCATTGCCGTTGGCATTGGTCTGGGTTTTGGCGTGCCACTGGGCCTTTTGGCTTCTGCCAAACGCGGATGGATCGAAGAGGTGGTGATGCGCGCCGCCGACTTTACGTTTGCATTCCCAGCCTTGCTTTCAGCCATTTTGCTCACATCCATTTATGGTCCAGGCTTGGTGGTCAGCATCACTGCCATTGGCATCTTCAACATCCCGGTGTTTGCACGCATCACGCGCGGTGCTGCCAATGCAGTGTGGTCCCGCGATTACACCTTGGCTGCCAGAGCCGCAGGCAAAACCAAATGGGCCATCACGTGGGCGCATGTGCTGCCCAATGTGGCCAGCGTGCTGATCGTGCAAGCCACGGTGCAATTTGCAATTGCCATCTTGGCCGAAGCGGCTTTGTCCTATTTGGGATTGGGCACGCAACCGCCCAACCCCAGTTGGGGTCGCATGCTGAACGAGGCGCAATCGCAAATGTTCCAAGCGCCCATGCTGGCGGTGTATCCAGGCGTGGCCATTGCCTTGGCCGTACTGGGCCTCAATTTGATGGGCGACGGTTTGCGTGATCTGCTCGATCCACGTTTGTCGAGAACTCGATAAGCCTTTCCAATGAACACGTCCAACAACACACCCCCTTTGCTGTCTGTCCGAGATTTGCGCGTGGCCCTGCAAACCTCACACGGCCATGTCGAGGCTTTGCGGGGGGTGAGTTTTGAAATGCAACAGGGCGACACCCTGGGTTTGATTGGCGAGAGCGGTTGCGGCAAATCGCTCACAGCCTTGGCGGTGATGGGCTTGCTGCCAGAGCGCGCCAAAGTTTCGGGCGCCATCCATTTGAATGGGACCGACCTCACACAACTGAACGAAGCCGCCTTGTGCGAGATGCGCGGTGCACGCATGGCCATGATTTTTCAAGAGCCGATGACGGCGCTCAATCCACTGCATCCCATTTGGAAGCAAATTGCAGAACCCCTTCAATTGCACCAGGGCATGGACTTGAGGAGCGCCAAAGCCCGTGTCCTTGAATTGCTAGAACGTGTGCAATTGCCACGCGCCAAAGAACGACTCGATGCTTACCCGCACCAACTCTCAGGTGGCCAACGTCAACGCGTGATGATTTCCATGGCGCTCGCCTGCCAGCCCGATCTCTTGATTGCCGACGAACCCACCACTGCACTGGATGTCACGGTGCAAAAAGAAGTGCTGAACTTGATTCGCCAACTGGTGGCAGAAGATGGCATGGGCTTGCTGTTGATCAGCCACGACTTGGGCCTCATGCGTGATCAGGTGGACCGTGTCATGGTGATGTACGGCGGTGCGGTGGTTGAAAGCGCCAGCACGAAAACTTTGTTTGAGAAACGCGCGCATCCTTACACGCAGGGGCTGTTTGCAGCGCGTCCACAGTTGGGCTTGAAGCGTGGCACAAGGCTTCAAACCATTCCAGGCAATGTGCCTGAAATTTTCAATTGGCCGCAAGGCTGTGCATTTGCAGACCGCTGTCCTTATGTCCAAGCCAACTGCCGCCAGTCATTGCCAAAGCTTGAGCAGGTCTCCCATCCAACGCAAGCGGCAAGTTTGCGCGCTGCTGAACACTGGGTGCGTTGTCCCCATTGGCAACACTTGGAGGTGGCAGCATGAGCAAAACCTCACCCTTGTTGTTAGACGTTCAACACGTCAGCCAACAATATGCCTTGCCCAAGCCCTCTTTGTTTGCCAAAGCGGGCCACATTCAAGCCTTGAACGATGTGAGTTTTCAACTCAAGGCAGGCCATAGTTTGGGCGTTGTGGGCGAGTCGGGTTCTGGCAAATCGACGCTGGCCCGCTTGGTCATGGCCTTGGAAAAACCAACGCAGGGCAAGGTGGTGTTCAAAGGGCAAGACCTGAACGCCTTGGGCGCCGATGAACTTCGCGCTGCGCGCAGTGAGTTTCAAATGGTCTTTCAAGACCCTTATGGCTCGCTCGATCCGCGCCAAAAGGTTTTGCGCACAGTGACCGAACCGCTGCACAGCACCTTGCACAGCGGCTCTGGCAAATCACTGAGTTCACAAGATTTGAAAGACCGTGCAGCGCAAGCACTGACCGAGGTGGGTTTGCGCGCCTCTGACCTTGACAAATACCCCCATGAATTCTCAGGCGGCCAACGTCAACGCATAGCCATTGCCCGGGCCCTGATCACCAGGCCCTCATTGATCGTGGCCGATGAGCCCGTCAGCGCCTTGGACGTGTCGGTGCAAGCCCAAGTCTTGAACCTCATGATGGACCTGCAAGACCGACTGGGTTTGAGTTACCTGTTTGTCAGCCATGATCTTGCGGTTGTGAACCTGATGTGCGACGATGTGCTTGTATTGCAGCAAGGTCGCGTGGTGGAAGCCGGCGCATCAGAAGCCATCTTTCGAAATGCACAACACCCCTACACGCAAGCATTGCTTGCGGCCATTCCGGGCCATGCCGCAGCCACCCATTTGCATTCCACCTAATTTTTGATGAAGGAGTTTTTCATGACACAAGCACCTCGTTCAACGCGTCGTCAGTTGGGCCAATTGGGCCTGGCCCTGGTGGCTGCGGCCAGCATGACTCTCGTCAACCCAGCGGCCCAAGCCCAGTCCAAAAAAGACAGCGCCGTCATCGGCATGATTTTGGAGCCCACCAGCCTTGACCCGACCACTGCGCCTGCTGCGGCCATTGGTGAAGTGGTGCACTACAACATTTTGGAAGGCCTCACCAAAATCAATGTCGACGGTTCCGTCACACCCTTGTTGGCCGAAAGTTGGACCATGGATGCTGACGGCAAAGCCTTCACTTTCAAATTGCGCAAAGGCGTCAAGTTCCAAGACGGCTCGCCCTTTGACTCATCGGCTGTGAAATTCAGTTTTGATCGAGCCAAAGCCGAGAAGAGCACCAACAAAGCCAAGGGCGCTGTGTTCAACAACATCGCGCACATTGCAACGCCCGATGCGCATACCGTGGTCTTGGTGCTCACCAACCCCGATGGCAATTTTTTGTTCCGCATGGGTGAAAACACCGCTGTCATCTTGCATCCTAACTCTGCAGATGCAGCCGCCGGCAAGGGCATCATGACCATCAACAACAAAAAGAAACCGTTTGACGATGTGCGTGTTCGCCGCGCCCTGTCTCATGCCATCGACAAGAAGGCCTTCATTGACGGCGTGTTCGAAGGCTTGGCCAAGCCCATTGGCAGCCACATGGCGCCCACCGATGCAGGCTATGTCGACCTGACCGGTCAGTACCCCTTTGATCCAGAAAAAGCCAAGGCGTTGCTGAAAGAGGCCGGTGTCCAAACGCCTTTGAACGTCACACTGACATTGCCTCCCCCACCCTACGCCCGTAAAGGGGGCGAAATCTTGGCCGCACAACTGGCCAAGGTGGGCATCGTGGCCAAAATTGAAAACGTGGAGTGGGCACAGTGGCTTGGCGGCACCTTCAAAGGCAACTTTGACCTCACCGTCATCAACCACGTCGAGCCGCTCGATTACATGGCCTATGCCAACCCCAACTACTACTGGGGCTATGACAGCAAGGCCTTCCGTGACCTGGCTGCCAAGCACTCGTCCACCACAGGCGCCAAAGACCGCACCAAGTTGTTTGGCGACATGCAACGCATGATTGCCAACGACGCTGTCAACGTCTTCTTGTTCAACGCCACCAACACCGCGGTGTACAAAAAAGGCTTGAAGGGCTTGTGGTCCAGCTCGCCCATTTTTGCCAACGACATGGCGGCTGTTTCCTGGAATTGATGCATGAAGATTTTGGTGACGGGTGGCACCGGCTACATTGGCAGCCACACTTGCGTGCAGTTGATCGACAAAGGCTGGCAACCCGTCATCTTGGATTCACTGGTCAATTCCAAAGTCAGTGTCATTGATCGGATTGAAAGCATCACTGGCCATCGCCCGCCCTTCATCCAGGGCGATGTTCGCGATGCCGACTTGCTTGGCAAGCTTCTGTTAGAACACCACATCGAGGCTGTGATTCACTTCGCTGGCTTGAAGGCGGTTGGCGAATCCGTCACCCAACCCCTGCGCTATTACGACAACAATGTGCATGGCAGCGTGGTACTGATACAGGCCATGCAACAGTGCGGCGTCAAAACGCTGGTCTTCAGTTCATCCGCAACCGTCTATGGCCATTCTTCTGCGCCACCTTGGAATGAGCATGTGCCCACCTCACCGGCCAATCCGTATGGTCGCAGCAAACTCATGGTGGACCACATCATGGCCGATGTGGCTGCGGCTGACGCAACCTGTGCCATGACCTCTTTGCGGTATTTCAATCCGGTAGGGGCTCATCCCAGTGGACAAATGGGCGAAGACCCACAAGGGGTTCCCAACAACCTGATGCCCTACCTGGCACAAGTGGCCGTGGGTCGGCGTGAGGCACTCCAAATTTACGGCAAGGACTACAACACCCCCGATGGCACTGGCGTGCGCGATTACATTCATGTGTGTGATTTGGCCAAAGGCCATGTGGCAGCTTTGGCGCATGCGCATGGACGCCCCGGCCACCATGTGTTCAATTTAGGCAGTGGCATTGGCCACAGTGTGTTCGACATGCTGCAGGCTTTTGGCAAAGCTTGTGGTCGGGATTTGCCTTTCACCATTGCACCCCGCAGATCAGGTGATCTCGATGCCTATTGGGCCGACCCGCAACACGCGTTCAACACCTTGGGTTGGCAAGTTGAAAAAAACATTGACGACATGTGCCAAGACACTTGGCGTTGGCAATCACAAAATCCCAACGGCTACCCCTGAAGACTGTCACATGGGATTGCGCTGCCCAGCACTCGCTGCAAAACTGGCGTTCAAGGGCGGCAAGTGGAACCGCGAATGATCAAATCAGTGCTGACCACTTCAGAGTCGGAATGCCCCTCGCTGAAAACCCGCATCAGGTTTTGCACCAAGGCAGCCCCCGCCAACTCCATGGGCTGACGAATGGTGGTGAGTGGTGGGTAGGTGTGCTCGGCCATGCCAATGTCATCGTAACCCACCACACTCACATCTTGCGGAATGCGCAGACCAGCTTGCGTGATGGCGCCCATGGCGGTGATGGCCAATAAATCACTGGCGGCAAACAGCGCATCAAAAGGCGTCTTTTGCTGCAAGAACATTTTGATGTCTTCCCTGGCCTCCGCCACTGTAAAAGGCGACGGAATGTAAAGCTCGGACAGGACCTGCACTTTGTGCACTTCATGTGCCTGCACATAGCCTGCATAACGCTGCTGTGTTTCTGTGGCATGTTTGTCGCCCATGAAAACAATTCGCTTGCGGCCTAAACTCAGCAAATGGTTGGCGGCCAAAAAGCCGCCGTTGAAATTGTCACCACCCACCGTGCAGTACAACTGCCTAGGCAACTGGCCGCCCCACACGACAAATGGAATTTGTCGACGCGCCAAGTCATTGAGTTTTTCGTGCTGGTCCCACTGACCCACCACAATCAAACCGCCCACACGGCCTGACTCATAAAGCTGTGCCAAGTCTTCCAATCGATCTGCTGAAATGCGCGAAAACAGCAAATCAAAATTCTGCTTGGTCAGTTGATCTGCCAGGTGGCCCAGCATGGTCATGAAGAAGGGATCGGTCACATCTTGGCGAATTTGGTCTTGGTAAGGAATCACCACACCAATGGTTCGATTCTCGCCAGAGCGTAAATTTTTGGCGCTCAGGTTGATGGTGTAGCTGAGCGACTTGGCCAAGTCGGCAATGCGTTGGCGCGTTTCTTCATTGATCAAGGGGCTTCCGTTGAGCGCGCGCGAGACAGTCGAAGTCGATACACCCGCCATTCGGGCAATGTCGACCATCTGAATCTTCTTGTTGTCAGCGTCTGCTTTGGCCATAAAAAATGGAATGTCTCCCTTTACAGGTCCGAGTATAAGAAATGAATGCAATCGTTTGAAAAACTTGAATCGCCATGAAATCCAATTGCAAACGATTGCAATTTTTCAGAGAATCTGAACATTCGGGATTGTCAAGAAGTATCCATTCTCGAATTTTATTGAAAATATTCAATAAATTCATAAACTTAAGTAATTCAATATTTTTTCTGGAGACTTTCAATGTCCAAACGAATGAATGCAATCGTTCCCAATGCTGTTGCATTGGCCTGCGCCTTGACTGTTGCCCACATGGGCAGCGCTTGGGCCCAAACAGCCGCTAACAACGACACCTTGAAGTTGGACGAGCTGGTGGTAACCGGTACCGCATCTGGCGCCAGCAAAATGAAGCAATCCAACTCCATTTCAACCGTGGGTGTGGATCAAATTTTGCAAGCACAGCCCACCAACTCATCTGACATTCTGCGCACCATTCCTGGTGTTCGCGCTGAATCCAGCGGCGGCGGCGGTAACGCCAACGTGACCGTTCGTGGCTTGCCCATCTCTGCAGGTGGCGCACGCTATGTGCAATTCCAAGAAGACGGTCTGCCCGTTTTGTTGTTTGGCGATGTGGCCTTCGCGACACCCGACATGTTCTTGCGCGCCGATGGCAGCCTGGAGCGTCTGGAAGTGGTTCGTGGTGGCTCTGCCTCCACATTGGGGACCAACGCACCTGGCGGCATCATCAACTTCATCTCCAAAACAGGTGAAGAGCCAGGCGGCTCTATGGGTGTGACCACCGGTTTGGGCTACGACGAAAAGCGTTTCGACTTTGACTACAGTGGCAAATTGGGCGAGAAGACTCGCTTCTTTGTGGGCGGTTACGCCAACATGGGCCAAGGTCCCCGCAATGCATCTGCCAACGGCGTGCAAGGTCACCAGATCAAAGCCAACATCACACAAGACGTTGACAATGGTTTTGTTCGCTTGAACTTCAAGACATTGGACGACAAGTCGCCTTTGTTCATGCCCGCACCCGTCAGCATCAAGAACGGCGTGTTGAGCGAGTTGCCTGGCATTGACCCCCG
>RFVJ01000062.1 GCA_009928125.1 Betaproteobacteria bacterium | reverse complement strand
GACCATTCGGCGCCACTGGCCTCTTGAATGGGCAGGGCATCCATGTCAGCGCGGAGGCCTAAGCTGCGCGTGCTGGTGCCACGTCGGAGTGTGCCCACAACGCCTGTTCCGCCCAAACCACGGTGGACTTGGTAGCCCCACGATTCAAGCTTGGACGCTACCAACTCAGCAGTGCGATGTTCTTCAAACGCCAACTCGGGATGACGGTGAATGTCTCGCCGCAGTTGGATGAACTCACCCACCCGCGCAGTGATTGCTTCGCGCAAATAAGTCATGCTTATTGCGGTTGCAAGTTGATGGACTTGGCAATGGCCCGGAATTGTGCGGTGCCATCGGCATAAGCTTTGTCGACAGCTTGCAATGACAAGGGTTTGGGAACCAGTTGGCTGTTGGCTTCCAAGCCGCTGCGAACAGCGGGATCACTCAGCGAATCTGTGATGGTTTTATGCAAAACTTGAACAATCGCTTCTGGTGTGTCTTTTTTCACAAAGTAGCCTGTCCAAATATTGAAAGTGAAGTTCTTCAGTGACTTGCTTTCTGAAATTGCAGGATAAGCTTTGACGGAATCCAGACGCTCGCTGTTGAGCATGGCCAAAATTTTGATCTTGCCTTGCTTTTGCAATTCTTCATATGCTTTTCCAAAGGGCGCCAAGAAAATATCAACTTGGCCACCAATCAAATCTTGGTTAGCAGGTGCGCCACCCTTGTAAGGAATGTGGGTCATGGGAATGCTGGTCACTTTGGACAAATGCTCACCCAGCAAGTGGTAAAAAGAGCCTGGACCCACGCTGGCGTATGTGATGGGGCGGCCAGCCTGCGCTTCTTTGCGCGCATAGTCCAAGAATTCATCGACATTGTTCACAGGCAAATCTTTGCGAGCTAAGAAAGCAATCTGTGCTGTAGAAATCATTTGCACCAAACGGAAGTCTTCGCTCTTGAATTTGACAGCCGAAATCGCCAAGGGTGCCAAGATCAATTCGTTGGGCGAACCTTGGAAAATGATTTGACCGTCAGAGTGTGAATTCAAAACCTTTTGTGCTGCAATGGCACCACTTGCTCCGCCCAAGTTGTCAACTATCACGGGTTGTCCCAGATTTTTTGACAAGGTGTTGTTCACTGTGCGGGCAATCACATCAGACAAACCACCGGCTGGATAGGGCACCAGCAACGTGACGGGTTTTGAGGGGTAGGTTTGCGCCAAGACGGTGCCGGCCACGAGCAACATGCCCACAACTGCGGATGTGCGCTTGAAACATTTTTCAACCACTGCGTTCATTTCTTGTCTCCTCTTTTGGATAAATAGTGCCCTCATCCTAAAAATGGCTTGAATCCAAGTCAAATGCATAATAATATTCATTAGCATGATTTAAATGCATGGAAAAAACCGATGACCTTGGTCCAACTGAAGCACTTCATCGAATTGGCCGCCAATGGCTCGTTCAGCAAATCTGCTGAAAGACTGTTCCTCACGCAGCCCGCCCTCAGCCGGAGTATCAAATCTCTGGAGGACGAACTGGGACAAGCCTTGTTTGACAGAGTGGGGCGCAAGAATGAACTGACGCCCTTCGGACATCTCATCCTTGGGCAAGCGCGCGAATTACTGGATGCCGCCAACAACTTGAAGCAGAGCAGCAAGCACCTGTTAACAGGACGTCATGGCCAACTGAAGTTGGGACTGGGTTCGGGGCCTGGCGCTTTGTGGATGACACCCCTTCTAACCTATGTCGCCAATGAATGCCCCGACGCACGTTTGGAAATCGCCAGGGGTGCCACCACCTTGTTGGTTCAACAGCTCAGAGAGCGATTGTTGGATGCATTGATTCTGGACATTCGATCGCTCAGTCCATCGACTGATTTGAAAGTAGAGCCCTTGTGTGAGTTGCCAGGAACTTTCATGTGCAACAAAAAACATCCGCTGGCCAAACTGAAGCAAGTCACCTTTGAGCAATTGCTTGATTACCCCATTGCATCAACACCCTTGAGTGATGAGGTGGCGCGCGTATTGACCGAAAAATATGGTGCACAAGCGCACCCAGATCAACTCATCCAATTGCGCTGCGAAGAAGTATCGAGTTTGTTGGATGTAGCCAGAAGCACGCAGGCCGTGGTCTTGGCTGTTCGCGCGCTGGCGCCTGATTTGGTGGCCTTGCCAATGACGCCGGCGCTCAATGCCAATGCCCGCTTTGGTTGGGTCTCTCTTAAGTCAAGGTCGGAAGTGCCCTTGGCCAGAGTGCTGCGCGAGGCAGCGGTACAGCGTTTGTCGGCGCTTTAAGCGGCTACCGTGTAGCCTTCTTCTGCAATGACGTGCGCAATTTCTTCGCGCGCTTTGGAACTCTCTACGTCCACTTTGCCTGCAGGTCGGTCGATGACCACTTTGGCTTCAGGATCTAAACGATTGATGGCTTTTTTAACGGCCATTTCGCAATGGCCACAAGTCATGCCTTGAACTTGAAATGTGTTGTTCATGATCAATTCCTCTCAATATTTTAGATGTAAGCTTAGCCTATGTCTGAATTGTCCTGCGATATTGGTATTGGTGGCATGACCTGCGCGTCATGTGTTGCGCGGGTGGAACGCGCTATTGGAAAGTTGACCGATGTCAAAGACGTCAGTGTGAATTTGGCCACTGAATCTGCGAGGGTCACTTGGAAGTCGCCAGAGTCTGGCGCCGTCAATGCGCAAGAACAGCAAGCCCGCTTGCGACGTGCAGTGCGCGATGCAGGTTACGAGCCCTTGGCCCCAGAACATTTGGAACAAGCACCCGCTGGCGCTTGGTCTGGTTTCGGTCCTGTCGCTGTTGGATTGTTGCTCAGTGCACCTTTGGTTCTGCCGATGTTGGGCGATGCACTTGGCAAGCATTGGATGTTGCCTGCGCTGTGGCAGTTTTTATTGGCCACACCTGTGCAATTTATTTTGGGCGCACGTTTTTACAAAGCTGGCTGGCACGCCTTGTTGGCTGGCAGTGGCAACATGGATTTGTTGGTGGCCATAGGTACCTCAGCAGGGTGGTTGCTGTCGATGTGGCTGTGGCTCACAGCACCCAATGGTCACATGGTGCATTTGTATTTTGAGGGCTCAGCCGTTGTCATTACCCTGGTCTTGCTAGGCAAGTGGCTTGAAGCACGTGCCAAGCATCAAACCACCGATGCCATTCGGGCGTTGCATTCACTGCGCCCAGAAAAAGCTCGCGTCATCACGGCCGATGGTGAAGTCGAAATTCCCATCGAAGAATTGTTGGTGGGCGATCGCATGCTGGTGTTACCGGGTGAGCGTTTTGCCGCTGATGGCACGGTGCTGGAGGGTCAGACGCAAGTTGATGAAGCCATGCTGACGGGTGAGCCTTTGCCTGTCTTAAAAGGTGTTGGCGCACGCGTCACGGGTGGCAGCATCAATGGTGAGGGCCGCGTGCTGGTCACGGTCAGTGCCACAGGCACCACAACAGTGTTGTCCAATATCATTCGCTTGGTTGAAGATGCGCAGGCTGCGAAAGCGCCTATTCAGCGTTTGGTGGACCAAGTCTCGGCCGTGTTTGTACCGGTTGTGTTGGTGTTGGCATTGATCACCTTGTTGGCTTGGTGGTTCACAGGTCACAGTCTAGAGGTCTCGCTGATTCACAGCGTGGCCGTGTTGGTGATCGCTTGTCCCTGTGCTTTGGGTTTGGCCACGCCTGCCGCCATCATGGCAGGCACGGGCGTGGCTGCCAAGTACGGCATCCTGATCAAAGATGCGCAGGCACTCGAAATTGCCCACAAAGTGGACACCGTCGCCTTTGACAAGACAGGGACTTTGACCGTCGGACAGCCGCGGCTGATTTCCTTGACATCGGTCAACTTACAAAATGAACCAAGCCTTGACTCGAACGATCGGCTGTTGATGTTGGCCGCCAGCTTGCAAAGCGGCAGTGAACACCCCTTGGCGCAGGCTGTCGTGCAAGCCGCCCAAATAAAAGGAATGAAGTGTGTGACACCCGAGGACGTTCAAGCAGTCCCAGGATTTGGCAGCGAGGGTCATGTGCAAGGCCACCATTTGTTGTTAGGCAGCACGCGCTGGATGAACTCGCTCAACGTCAGCAACGGGCCTTGGCAAGCACAGGCTGCAAACATGCAATCAGAAGGTGCCACAGTCTCGATTTTGGCAGAGCGTAACCGTGATGGCGTCAGCCCATTGGCAGTGCTGGCCTTTGGCGACGAGCCTAAGCCCGGCGTTCAAGATGCTCTGAAGTTGCTGCGTCAGCGTGGACTTCGGTTGGTCATGATTTCGGGTGACAACAAAGGCGCGGCCCAAGCCATGGCGGCGCGTTTAGGACTTCAATCTGAAGAAGTTTTTGCAGAAGTTTTACCTGGCGACAAAGCTGCGTTGGTAAAAAGTCTGCAAGCCCATTCAACAGAAGTGCCGCATGTGGTGGCTTTTGTTGGGGACGGTATCAACGATGCGCCTGCATTGGCCGCTGCGGATGTGGGTTTGGCCATGGCCAATTTGCATGCCGATGGCAGGCGAGGTGGCACCGATGTGGCCATGCAAGCAGCGGGTATCACTTTGATGCGGGGTGATGTGGCCTTGGTGGCTGGCGCCTTGGATATTTCTGCGCGCACTGTGGCCAAAATTCGGCAGAATTTATTTTGGGCATTTGCCTACAACGCTGCGGGGATTCCACTGGCAGCCATGGGCTACCTGAGCCCTGTGGTGGCTGGAGCGGCCATGGCATTGAGTTCGGTCAGTGTGATGACCAATGCCTTGTTGCTCAAGCGCTGGAAGCCTCAATCGGGCAAGACCAAGGCGTGATAGGCGTGCCAAGTGGCATGACCAATCAAGGGTGCCGTGATCACCAACAAAGGTTTGAAAAATACCAGCGCCAAGCCAATGAAACAAACGATCAGGCTGGCCCATAACAAGCAGACCAAGGTGTTGTTCCAAAGTGCATTGGCGCTGGTAAAGATGGCCTCCAAGGTGTCTGTTGAACGATCTAGCAGCATGGGCACAGAGACCACAGAGATCGCAAAAACCAGTGATGCAAAAATGGCACCGACACATGTCCAGACGATGAGAAACTCGATGTTTTTGAAGGCAATAATTTGAGAAATTAAACTTTGAAGGTGCGGGTATTCTTGGTCTGCAAACAGTGCGAACAAGACGATGGACACGCGTGCCCAAACGATCATCAAAAACGTCAACAAGATTGCAAACAAGCCCATCATTTTCCAATTGGGCAGCCAAGCTTTCATGCTTTTGGGAAGGTTAACTTCTTCGCCCTTTTGCACTTGACGAGATAACTCATAGAGGCCAGTGCAGACAATGGGTCCCAGCAAGAAAAAACTGGCCGTTAAACCCATGGTTGCTTTCCAATAATGGGCGTAGACCAGCGAGAGTGCGTAGCCCAGCGCAACGAATACCAAGCCATAAAAAGCGCCCACACAATGTGTTTTGCGCATGTCATCAAAACCTCGCATGAGCCAAGTCACGGGGCTGAACAACGGAACATCAGTTTGAATGGCGGCCATGGCTAACCTCTTTGTGGTGTCCACAAAGTTTAATGAGCTGGCGTGTCAGCTGACCATCAGGGGTTTCTCTAGATGATGATTTGAGGCGCGCACTAAATGGCCTCCGAAAATTGACTTAAGTCAAGATGTAGTGATCGAGCAACAGCACAGCAAACAGCGCCGTGAGGTGAATCAGCGAAAAGCGAAATGTTTTGCGAGCCAATTCGTCCGAATATTTTTTCAGCAGCGCTACAGCGTAGGCAATGAAGCCAACGCTCAACACCACTGCACCTGCCAGGTAAATCCAAGAGCTCATGCCAAATGCAAAAGGCATCAAACAAGACGCTGCAAGCAAGAAGGTGTAGAGCAGAATTTGAAGGCGCGTGAAATCATTGCCATGTGTGACGGGCAACATGGGCAAGCCAGACTTGCGGTAATCCTCAACGCGGTACAAAGCCAGTGCCCAAAAATGGGGCGGCGTCCAGAGAAAAATGATCAGGAAAAGAATGGCAGCTTCTGCGCCCACTTCGCCTGTCATGGCGGCCCAGCCCAAAACTGGCGGCATGGCACCAGAAGCACCACCAATGACGATGTTTTGAGGCGTCATGGGCTTGAGAATCAGGGTGTAAATGACGGCATAGCCTACAAATGTTGCAAACGTCAGCCACATGGTGATGGGATTGATCCATGCATACAAAATGAAGGAGCCGATGGCACACAGCGTGGCTGAAAAAATCAGAGCCTGCATGTCAGACAACTCGCCTTTTGCAGTTGGGCGCCAAGCCGTCCTGCGCATCTTGGCATCAATGGTTTTTTCAACCAAACAATTGAAGGCCGCCGCTGCACCTGCAACCAGCCAAATCCCCAAACTGGCCAGCGCCATTCTTTGCCATTCGTTCCACGTTGGCAGTCCTGGTACAGCCAGCACCATGCCAATCAGCGCGCAGAACACAATCAGCTGAATAACCCTTGGCTTGGTAAGTGCGTTGTACTGTCTGAAAAGCGGGCCAATGTTCATTTGTGACTTTGTTTGGATAATGATGCCGAAGCCTAAGTTTCTGATCTCGATGCGAGTTTAAAAAATTTGCAGAAAGTAAGTTTTCAGTAATGTTCTATCGAAGTGCGCACAGCATGTGTGAGGTGCTTTGCACTCTAATCGCCAAGAGCCAACTATGTATAATATTTGATTTAGATCAACCACAACTAATTTTTTCAGAATGCGTCCCATGAGTTTCAAATCTTTTGCCATTGCGGCAGCTTTGTTCGCGGGCATGGCTGGCCAAATGTCAGTCGCGCAAGACCTTAAGGGTGATGTCCAAGCTGGAGAGAAAAAAATTGCCATGTGCATTGGTTGCCATGGCATTGTTGGCTACCAAGCCAGCTTTCCATCTGTCTACAAAGTCCCCATGATTTCTGGACAAGGCGCAAAGTACATTGCCAACGCATTGAACGCCTACAAATCAGGTGAGCGCAAACACCCCACCATGCGCAGTGTTGCTTTGGGTTTGACACCACAAGACGTGGCCGATGTTTCTGCCTACTACGAACTGCATGGCAACATCTTGCCTGCACCTGATCAAATTGCCCCTGCACCTGCAAAGGTTGCTGAATTGCTCACCAAAGGCGGTTGCGCTGGTTGCCACGGTGCCAATTTCAGTAAGCCCACCACACCCGATTTCCCCAAAGTTGCTGGCCAACACAAGGATTACTTGTTCATGGCGCTCAAATCTTACAAAGAAGAAGGCTCTAGCACTTGGGGTCGCAACAACGCCGTCATGGGTGGTGTTGCCAAGCAGTATTCATTGGCCGAGCTGAAAATGATTGCAGATTATTTGGGCAGCCAGCAAGGGGAACTCAAGGTTGTTCCTCAATCTAAATTCCGTTGATACCGGTTGGTCATCTCCTGCACTGTTTTTCGAGGATTTAAAGTGAATAAATTGAGCCAACATTGGAAAAAAATTGCCAACTGCAGCGCGCTTGCTTTGGCTGGTTTGACAACGTCTGCCTTCGCAGTCAAAGACTTGCCTGGCGGCCCCGCAGTCAACCAATTGAATTTGCATGCACCCGCTACCAAGTTGGCTGCAGACCAAGCCAGCTTGCACGTTTTCATGATGATCATTTGCTTGGTCATCTTTGTGGTGGTTTTTGGTGTGATGTTCTATTCGATCTTGAAACACCGCAAATCTTTGGGCCACAAGCCAGCCCATTTCCACGAGTCTGTCAAAGTTGAAATTGCTTGGACCTTGGCGCCATTCATCATTGTGATTTTCATGGCCATTCCCGCCACCAAAACAGTGATTGCGCAAAAAGACACTTCCAACGCCGACCTCACCATCAAAGCCACAGGCCATCAGTGGCGCTGGGGTTACGACTACATCAAAGGTGAAGGCGAGGGCATCTCCTTCATTTCATCTTTGGACAATTCACACCGCATTTTGTCCAACTCAGGTGCCAAGGGCGACATGCCTGATGATTATTTGTTGAAAGTTGACAATCCTTTGGTGGTGCCTGTTGGCAAAAAAATTCGCATCATCACCACAGCTTCCGACGTGATCCATGCATTTGCAGTGCCTTCGTTTGGTATCAAGCAAGACGCCATTCCTGGTTTTGTTCGCGACACCCATTTCTTGGCTGAGCGCACAGGCATGTTCTATGGCCAGTGCCAAGAGTTGTGCGGCAAAGAGCACGCCTACATGCCTATCAATGTCCAAGTTTTGTCCGAGGCTGATTACTCAGCTTGGGTTCAAAAGAAAAAGGCTGAAGCTGCACCTGCAACAGCCAAAAACGAAGCCGCTCCCGCTGCGCAAGTAGCCCAAGCGCCTGTTTCTGAAAAGAAGTGATTGAGTTGAAAGTCTGAGGTAAACCATGAGTTCTATTTCCCATTCTGACGGCGGCTTTGTCGATTCACACGGTCACGACGACCACGATCATCACCCCCACGGCTGGCGCCGTTGGGTGTACGCCACCAACCACAAAGACATTGGTACTTTGTACTTGTTGTTCGCATTCACCATGTTGATGTTTGGCGGTGTATTGGCCTTGCTCATCCGAGCCGAGTTGTTCCAGCCTGGTTTGCAAATTGTCAATCCCGAGTTGTTCAATCAACTGACCACCATGCACGGTTTGATCATGGTGTTTGGCGCCATCATGCCGGCCTTCGTGGGCTTCGCAAACTGGATGATTCCTTTGCAAATTGGTGCCTCCGACATGGCCTTTGCCCGCATGAATAACTTCAGCTTCTGGCTGATGATTCCTGCTGCCGTGATGCTGTCTTCTACATTCTTCATGCCTGGTGGCGCACCTGCTGCTGGCTGGACTTTGTATGCACCGCTCACCATGCAAATGGGCCCCTCCATGGACGTTGCCATTTTTGCATTGCACATTCTGGGCGCCTCCTCCATCATGGGCTCCATCAACATCATCGTCACCATCTTGAACATGCGCGCACCCGACATGCCACTCATGAAGATGCCGATGTTTGTTTGGACATGGCTCATTACGGCTTTCTTGTTGATCGCTGTGATGCCCGGCGGTGACCCCGTCATGTTCCAGCACATTTTCTGGTTCTTCGGTCACCCCGAGGTGTACATCATGATCTTGCCAGCCTTCGGCATCGTCAGCCAGATCATTCCTGCATTCGCACGTAAAAAGCTGTTCGGTTATTCCTCCATGGTTTACGCCACAGCTTCCATTGCCATTTTGTCCTTCATCGTGTGGGCGCACCACATGTACACCACTGGCATGCCCGTGACAGGTCAGTTGTTCTTCATGTACGCCACCATGTTGATTTCAGTGCCAACCGGCGTGAAAGTGTTCAACTGGGTTGCCACCATGTGGAAAGGCTCCATGACATTTGAAACCCCCATGCTGTTTGCAGTGGGCTTCATCTTCGTGTTCACCATGGGTGGTTTCACAGGCTTGATCCTGTCCATGGCCCCCATTGATTTGCAATTGCAAGACGGTTACTACGTTGTGGCCCACTTCCACTATGTGTTGGTGGCGGGCTCTTTGTTTGCCATGTTCGCTGGCGCCTACTACTGGCTGCCCAAGTGGTCTGGCGTGATGTACAACGAAGCACGCGGCAAGTTGCACTTCTGGTGGACACTGATTGCGTTCAACATCACGTTCTTCCCCATGCACTTCTTGGGTTTGGCCGGTATGCCACGTCGTTATGCCGACTACCCCATGCAGTTCGCTGACTTCAATGCCATTGCATCTGTTGGCGCGTTCTTCTTCGGTTTTGCCCAGGTTTATTTCTTCTTCTTCATCGTCTTGCCCTGCACTTATGAAACACCGCCCAAGCTGAATGCTGAGGCCACCAAGGTCATTGGCTGATCCTCAAGCTTTCTTAAGCCTTAACCCTTATGCAAACAAACTTTCAGTTGATGCGCAAGCTCCTCATGGTGAGCTTGGGCATGTTTGCATTTGGGTACATGTTGGTGCCCCTCTACGAAGCCTTTTGCGAGTGGACGGGCTCCAATGTGTTGTCGCTGAGCGAGCGCGAGTCTAAAAACTCCATGAATGGTCGAGCGGGCATGCCCCTCAACACGCAGGTAGACACCTCCAGAACCATTTCTGTGGAATTTGACACGAACGTTCGGGGCCCATGGAACTTTGCCCCCATGACTCGCTCATTGAATGTGCATCCTGGCGAGCTGGTGACTGTGATGTTTGAATTTCAGAACATTCAAAATCGCACCATGTCTGCGCAAGCCATTCCAAGTTATGCCCCGCAGCAAGCTGCTTCTTATTTCAACAAAGTCGAGTGTTTCTGTTTCAATCAATACACCTTGGCGCCCGGAGAGAAGAAGCTTTGGCCGGTGACCTTTTACATCAACCCCAAAATGTCCAAAGACGTGAAGACCATCACCTTGTCTTACACATTCTTTGAGGTGGGTTCCAGCGTATGAGCCATCTTGAGCAAGCCCCTAAGGCAAGCCCATCGTTGTTGCGCGCTTTTGTCATGGTTGCATGGTCATTCTTTGGCATACGCAAAAGTTCTGAGCATCGTCAAGATCTCTTGACGGTCAAACCACTGCAAATTGTCATCGT
>RFVJ01000061.1 GCA_009928125.1 Betaproteobacteria bacterium | reverse complement strand
TTAAATGGGGTCAGATCAACATTAATTTTCGGCCTCGCTGCCAGAACCAGCCCCATTTGGGCCCAGTTCGAGGTTACAATTCCCCCCGCTGGAAGTGTGGCAGAGTGGTCGATTGCACCGGTCTTGAAAACCGGCGGCTCGAAAGGGTCCGTGAGTTCGAATCTCACCGCTTCCGCCAGTTACAAACCCTAAGCAATTGATTTGCTTAGGGTTTTTTTGTGTTCATGCAAAGTGTGCACAATGCAGTTCAAGGAGAAACACATGTTGAAACGACACCTGAACCCACTCATTGTGGCACTGGCCTTGATCGTCACTCTGCCCCAGAGCTTCGCGCAGAGCGCAGCGCCTTCATGGCCCACCAAACCCATCAAGTTGTTGGTGCCTTACGCTGCCGGCGGCCCGGCCGATGTGGTTGCACGTGAACTCGCCTTGGTCCTCTCCGCTGATTTGAAACAAGCCGTCACCGTTGAAAACCAAGGTGGTGGCATGGGCGTGCCCGCCTTGGGCGTCGTGGCACGTGCAGAACCCGACGGCCATACCCTGCTGTTGGCCGCGTTCGGCAACATGGTGCTGCAACCCATGTTGAGCAAAAAAGGTGGCGCCGATTTGGTCGCCAAACTCAAACCGGTGTCGACCATTTCCACAGGCCCTCACGTGTTGGTGGTCTCGGCCAAACTGCCCGTTAAAAACATTCCCGAATTGATCGACTACGCGCGCGCCAACCCAGGCAAAGTGAGTTTTGCATCGGCAGGCACTGGTGGCACCGCGCACTTGGGCATGGAAATGTTCAAAGCACTTTCCAAAACGGATGTGATCCATGTGCCCTACAAAGGCAGCGCAGGTGCCGTGAACGATTTGATTTCAGGCGAAGTCAGCGCCATGTTCAGCAGCTTGCCTTCTCTTCAAGGCTTGGCCGACAAAGGCTTGGTCAAAGTGTTGGCAGCCACAGCGCCCAGCAAATCCAACGCCACCAAATCCTTGCCCCTCATCGGTACGGCATTGCCTGGCTTTGACTACACCACGTGGTATGCCATGTACGCACCACTGGCCACCCCGAAACCTGTGGTGGATGCCATCAACCTCGCCCTCACCAAGGCTTTGAAAACGCCCGCCTTGGTGGCCAAAATTGAAGCAGCTGGCACAGAACTGCAAGCTGGCTCACCCGAAGAGGTGCAGGCTTGGACTCAGCGAGACACAGAGAAATGGTCGCGCGTGATACGCGATGCCAAGATCGCCATTGAATAAAGTGCCAGGGCATTGATCAAGGAATCTGATCCTTGATTTCCAGCTTCAAGCCTTTGGAGCCCACTTTCACAGGACCCAAAGTTCCCGCCAAATCGCCCGACTGTGGCATGGCGTTGCCCGACTTAGAGACACGCACCTTGACCAACACTTCACCAGCAACCGAGAGTTTTCGCTCGGGTGTCATGGCGGTGGAATCGTCCAGGGTGAAGGCCATTGGCAATTGCGCTACCGTGGTTTTGAAAATGGCCAAGGGCATGCGCTCACCATTGGCGGGTGTGGCGTAAATGAACACCACATCCGAAGGCTTCACTTTGCCCTTGAGGGCTTCTGCAATGGTGACTTGTCCCGAGACCGTCAAGCCATGGCTTGCAGCATTGGAGGTGCTCGAAGAAGGCGCTGAGGCAGACGGTGACACTCCACTCACCTGAGTTGAAGGCACCTGAGCAACTTGCGCAGGCATGCCCAGTTTTTGCTGAACCGAAGCAATGGCCTCGTCTAAGCCGGGCACATCAGGGTTGTCGGCTGCCAAGGGCTTGCGGGCTTGTTGCCAATACTTCAAGGCATCGGCATATTTTTCATGCGAGTAAGAAGCACTTCCTGCCATCAACAAGGCACCATAGTTTTGCGGGTCACGTTGCAAAATGTCACGAATGACTTGCCATGGCTCGCCTTCAAAGTTGCCACGTGATTTCATGGCCAAAACTTCCACACGCTCTAGCTTCAGGTCATCATCGTCGGACAACTTCAAAGCACGATCGTAAGCTTGCACAGCCGCATCAAACTTCTCAAGCGTGCGGTAAGTTCGGCCCAACATCACCCAGCCTTGAAGGTTGTCAGGCTTGTCGTTTAATTTCTGAGCCAAGCTTTCGGCCATTTGAAGCAATTGGGCAGGGTCAACCTTGTCGGGCGCTTGCACGGCCATGGGATTGAGTGCATCGGGCTCACCCACCCAGAGGTACATGCCCACCGCAGACAAAGGCAAGGCCACAGCCACCAACACTGCGGTCCACAACGCAGGCTTTTCTTGTTTCGCGACAGGATCGTCTTGTGCAGAGGTATCCTCCAACAAGCGCAGGCTCAGTTCATCGCGCGACTGCTGCCACTCAGCATCGCTGATGTGACCACTTTCATGCTCACGATCGAGGTCTGCAATTTGATCGCGGTACACCTTGGCATTGGCCTTGGCTTGCGTGGCATGCGTCACCACGGGACGTTGGCGCAGCAAGACCCACATCAAAAGGCCCGCCACACACATCACCATGCTCAGCGCCAGCACAACAAACAACACATGGGCACTCATGATGCGTCTCCAGACTTCAGAATTTCTTGAACCTTGCGACGATCTTCCTCACTCAACTGTTCTTTGACAGGCTGATCAGTTTGTCGCTGGCGCAGGTAAAGGGCCATGCCCACAACGCCTAGGACCAACAGCAGAAACGGGCCAAACCACAAGACCCATGTGAGGGGTTTCACTTCGGGACGGTACAGGACAAAGTCGCCGTAGCGGGTCACCAGGTATTCTTTGATTTGCGTATCGCTCTTGTTGTCCCGAATGAGTTTTCTCACCTCTTCGCGCAAATCGTTGGCCAACTCCGCACGTGAAGATGCCAAAGACTCGTTTTGACACACCAGGCAACGCAACTCTTCAGAAATGTGTATCAAGCGCTTTTCAACCAAAGGATCTTCCGCCAAAGGTGCTGCTTCTTTGGCCTGGACAAGAGAAAACGCAGTGGTCATGGCAAAAGCCATCACCACCAGCGACTTGTAACAGAGGGCATTCAATGTCATGTGATCTTTCACAATGCTTTAGGAAGCATTCAATTTCTGCACCAAGGGCAAGATGGTGGATTGCAGCAAATCGGGTGTCACCACACCCACGCGCTTGTAGCGAATGACACCTTCTTTGTCGATCACATAGGTCTCTGGCACACCGTACACCCCATAGTCGATGCCCACACGGCCATCCAAATCGAGCACAGACAGCACATAAGGATTGCCATGGCGACTGAGCCACATCTGACTGCGCTCACGCGCCAGTTTGAGTTTCTCTTCGGGGGAGAATTTGCGACCTGCAGGCTCGTCTTGCGCTTGCACTTCTTTGTAGCTCAAGCCAACGATGGGCAATTGATTGGCCTTGGAAAACGCCACCAACACAGGATGCTCTTCGCGGCAAGCCACACACCAAGTGGCCCACACATTCATCATCCAGACTTTGCCCTTCATGTCTGACGGTCCGAATTTAGGGGCGTTGGCATCCAAGGTGTAGAGTTCAAAAGCAGGCGCAGGCTTGCCCACCAAGGGGGATGGAATTTCACGCGGATCGCGGTTCAGTCCGACAGCCAGGAAGCCCACCAAACCAAAGAAAAGGACCAAGGGAATTAAAAACTTTTTCACAACATGCCTCCGGGCGGCTTAGCTCAAACTGTCGGCCGATTTGCGATAGCGTCGATCACTGACGGCCAACAAGCCGCCCAAGACCATCAAGATGGCGCCGTACCAGAGCCAGGACACAAAGGGCTTGTAAAAGACCCGCACGCTCCACTGCGGTTTGTCGCCTTCAATCGATTCACCCAAGGACACATACAGGTCGCGGAACAAACCAGAGTCGATGGCCGCCTCCGTCATGGGCATGGCCGATGAAAAATACTTGCGCTTCTCGGGATGCAAGGTTTCCAGAAATTGATTGTTTTGAGTGACCTTGATTTCACCGCGAAGGGCCTTGTAATTCGGGCCATCCACATTGGAAACACCCACCAGTTCAAAGGTGTAATTCTCGATGCTGACGGTGTCGTTCAACCCCATTCGAACATCACGCTCCACTTCGTAACCTTTGACCAAGGTGATGCCGACCACCACCACGGCAATGCCCAGGTGCGCCAAATGCATGCCCCAAAACGATGGCGGAATGCGACCTGGTTTTTGAATGCGATCCACAATTTGCACCAGCAACCCCACCAGCACCCATGTGGCCAACGCCATGCCCATGGCACTCAACCAATTGCCTTTTTCGGTCAAACCCCAAATGAAGCCAGCAACCAGCACGGCTGCCAACGCAGGAATGCGCATGGCAAGTCCCAAGCTTTTCCAACGTGCCTCACGCCAGTGCGCAATGCCGCCTGGCACCATCAAAAACACAACAGGCACCATCAAAGGCACAAACACCGCGTTGAAGTAGGGCGCACCCACCGACAACTTGCCCAAGTTCAAAGCATCCACAATGAGCGGGTAAACCGTCCCCAACAACACTGCACCCGTGGCCACCACCAACAGCACACTGTTGGTCAGCAGCATGGACTCACGAGAAACCAGACCGATCTTGCCACCCAAAGTGGCTTTGGGTGCACGCCATGCAAACAAGGTGAGAGAGATGCCCACCACCAAAGCCAAAAAGATCAGGATGAACACACCACGTCGTGGATCTGCAGCAAACGCATGAACCGACGTCAACACCCCTGAGCGAACCAAAAACGTGCCGAGCAATGACAATGAAAATGCCCCAATGGCCAACAACACCGACCAAGCTTTGAAACCACCGCGCTTGTCGGTCACCATCAAAGCATGAATGAGTGCAGTGCCAAACAACCATGGCATGAGAGAGGCGTTTTCAACAGGGTCCCAGAACCACCATCCGCCCCAGCCCAGCTCGTAATAGGCCCACCAAGAGCCCAGCGCAATACCTGCAGTCATGAAGACCCAAGCCACCACCGTCCAGGGGCGCGACCAACGCGCCCAAGCCGCATCCATGCGCCCTGACAACAAAGCCGACAAGGCAAATGCAAACGCAACGGAAAAGCCTACATATCCCATGTACAACATGGGCGGGTGGATGACCAAACCAGGGTCTTGCAACAAAGGGTTCAAATCGCGGCCATCTGGTGCGGCGGGCAGCAAGCGCTGGGCTGGAAGTGGTCAAGATGAACATCAAAAAGCCGGTCGACACCCAACCCAAAATGCCAATGACGCGCGCCACCATGGCCAAGGGCAAGCTGCGTGAAAACATGGCGACCGCCAGTGTCCAACCCGCCAACATCAATACCCACAACAACAAAGATCCTTCGTGACCACCCCAGACCGAGGCAAATTTGTATTGGGAAGGCAGCAAGGAGTTGGAATGCTGGGCGATGTACTTGATTGAAAAGTCATCGGTCAGTGCAGCGTGTGCCAGCACACCAAATGAAAATGCAATCAGTAAAAACTGCACGATGGCGGCGGGCCTTGCCAGGGCTTGCCAGCGTTGATGGTCGTTGAGCGTTCCAGCCAAGGGCAAGAAGCCTTGGAGCAACGCCACACACGCCGCCAAAATCAAGGCAAAGTGGCCAAGTTCTACAATCATTCCAGACTCTTTTCTATGGATGCACTAGGGCTTCACACGAACTGCTTCATGTGAAGCCCTCATGTTCAGGGTTTCACCGATTGCGCTGCCTTTGCAGCTGCAGCTTGGTCCAAAGCATGTTTGGCTTCAGGCGGCATGTAATTCTCATCGTGTTTGGCCAAGACCTCGGAAGCCGTGAATTGTTTGTCGTCAGACAATTTGCCTTGCGCCACAACGCCCTTGCCTTCTTTGAACAAATCGGGCAACAAACCCTTGTAGGACACAGGCACATCGTGCGCAAAATCGGTCACCACAAACTGTACGTTTTCGCCATCTTTTTTCAAACTGCCCTCTTTCACCATGCCGCCCACTCGAAAGGCGCGGCCTTGAGGTGCTTCCCCATTCGAAACTTGCGTGGGTGTAAAGAAGAACACCAAATTGCTTTGAAATGCATTCAAGACAAACATGCCTGCGATGGCCAACGCTGCGACAGCCGCTGTGATGATCAAAAATCGTTGATGCCGCGGTTTCATCCCTGCCAATCCTTTCCTTGCGTTTGTGCAGCAGCCAGCTCTTGTGCCACTTGCGACAGCGCCTTGTTGCGCGCCTGCCTCACCCACACCATCTCGATGCAGATCAAGGCTGCACTCACGCCAAAACTTCCCCAGACATACACGCCATAACCACCCATGGCCCAAAAATCTGACCAGTTGTTCCAAATCATGATTTCATCTCCATGGCCTTGGCTTTCACTTCAGGCAAATCGGCCACCCACTGTGCATGACGCTCCCGAACCAAGATGATGCTGCGGACACGGTACAAGGCCATGGCAATGGCGTACATCCAAAAAGCAAGGCCCATGATCAACATAGCCTCCAACATGATTTGCGCCATGCTAGAGCCTTTGGTCAGCGACACCGAAGCACCCTGGTGAAGCGTATTCCACCACTTCACAGAAAAATAAATCACGGGCACATTGAGAGCCCCTACCAAAGCCAAGATACCGCCCGCTTTGTCGGCCCGGCGTGGGTCGTCGATGGCGCTGGTCAAGGCGATGTAACCCAGGTACAAGAAGAACAAAATCAATTCAGAGGTTAACCGGGCGTCCCAAACCCACCAAGCGCCCCACATGGGCTTGCCCCACAGCGCGCCCGTCCAAAGCGACAAGAACGCACAAATGGCACCCGTGGGCGCCAGTGCACGACCCATCATGCCGGACAAACGGGTGTTGAAAGTCAAGCCGAGCAAAGCCCAAAAAGCCATGGCCAAGTAAATCACCATGGACATCCAAGAAGCAGGCACATGCACAAAGATGATTCGGTAGCCCTCACCTTGTTGAAAATCGGTGGGGGCCACAAACATGCCCAACCACAAACCCCACACCGTCAAGCCGGTGGCCAACACAGCAAACACGGGCCACAGCTTGCCCGCCAAGGGATAGAAGTTCTGAGGCGACGCGTAATGAAAAAGTTTTTGCATCATGGGATTAACCCGTTCTTAGGATTCAAGTGCAATTCGAAGTGATGCTGCACTGGCCCAAGGGCTGAACACAGCGGCCACCAAGGCCATGGCTGCCAAGATGGACAAGTGTGCGGAAGCACCCAAACCACTGATCTCGGCTTGCACCGCACCTGCACCAAAGACCAAGGCAGGCACATACAAAGGCAAGACCAACAAAGACAACAACACATCGCCACCGCGAACTCCCAGCGTGAGCGCAGCGCCAATGGCACCGATGAGCGACAAAATGGGCGTCCCCAACAACAAGCTGAGGGTCAAAATCCAAAGGGCATTGGCCGACAAGTCGAATTGCAATCCCAAAACAGGCGCCAACAAGACCAGTGGCAGACCCGACAGCAACCAATGCGCCAAGATTTTGGCGGCCACCAACATCGACAAACTGTTGGGCGACAAAGCCATTTGCTCCAGCGTGCCATCGGCATGGTCGGCGGCAAACATGCGTCCCAAAGACAGCATGCTGGCCAACAGCGCCCCCACCCACAATATTCCGGGCGCCACCAAGCGCAACGTGTTCATTTCGGGACCAATTCCCAAGGGGAACAAAGCGGCCACCACCACAAAGAAGAACACCGAGGTGATGACTTCGTTCTTGCGCCGAAGGGCCAAGGTGAGGTCGCGTCGAACGATGGCGGCAAAGGCGCTCATGCGGTCAACCTGTAAGTGAAGCCAACGCCCCCCAAGCTCACTGCTTGGTGACTGGTGAGCAACACCATGCCTTGTTTGGCCAAGTGGTAGCAGCGGTGTCCAAGGCCACAAAAGGTTCGTCCAAAACCCAGAGCTTGGCAGGACTGACCAGCAAACGTGCCAGCGCCGTGCGCCTTTTTTGACCTTGCGACAACACCCGCACAGGCAAATGCTCTCTGCCGCGCAAGCCCAGCTGCGCCAAGGCTTTCAAGGCATCCTCAAGCTGAAGGGGGCGACCTGCGACAGCCGCATCGGCACGCAGGTTTTCCATGGGGGTCAGGTCTTCTTTGAGGGCCAATTGGTGCCCTAAATAAGCCAAATTGGCACGAAAAGCCTCTGGATTTTGAACCACAGGCTGGTGATTCCAAGTGATTTCGCCGTCTTCAAGGGCACTCAGGCCGCATGCCAAACGCAGCAGGCTGGTTTTGCCAACCCCATTGTCACCTTCGAGGTGCAGCCACTGGCCGGGTTGGAGGGTGAAAGAAACGCCTGAAAACAGCCGTTTGTCACCCTTTGAGCAGGAAAGATTGGAGACACTGAACATGAAGCTGAATCATCGCAGAACAAGACCATTCAGAATTGATTCATGTCAAAAATAAAGGGTCAATTGGCTTAACCCTGAATTTTAACTGCCTGAGCTGCCACCTGAGTCAGCGCCTGCGTTTGCAGCCATTTCTTTCGCCTGCTTATCGGCTTCTGCTTTTCGGTACAGACTCAACACGTTGGGAAGCCGTTCCAGCATTTCCACCCACTCATATTCAAAGGGCAATCCGATCCAATCGCCATTCGCCTTTAGCCCAGCAATGCAAGCCTTGATTTTGTGTCTGGCCACATCAAAGCTTTGCAACTCCTCCTCAGTCAGCGACTCTCGCTTGTTTTTTGAAATCTCGGCTTCCAACAACACCAACACATCATGCTGAACAGCCAGCTCATGTCGCAGCGATTCGGACGATCGAGGACCCGTGTGAGGGTGCTGAATGTCTTCGAGTTTGTCGTTAATTTCTTTGAAGTTTTGTTGCGTCTGAAAGTAAAAAATCAAAAACCCAGCGAGCAAGATGAACAGCACGCACAAAACCAACAACAAAAAATTGTCCATACAGGACCTCACTTCCTAGATTGGGTTTCATCCTACTCAAGAGTTTGCCTGGGGGCAACTCGGCAGATGTCCTGAATTCCCCTGCCTGCAAAAGTGCGGCTTCAAAGCTACACTGCAGCACAAGGAGTACCTGTTTGTGAACCATCCCACCTCTCAACTTTCCTCAGAACAAGAAATCGCGCGCTTTGGCAGCGGCAAGGCCGTCCATCGACTTGAAGATCAGCAATTGCTGCTGGGTGCCGGGGTGTATGCCAACGACGTCAGCCTGCCCAACCAAGCCCATTTGGTCTTTTTACGCTCGCCCTACCCCCACGCCAACATCACCCGTTTAGACACCCAAGCTGCCCAAGGCATGCCGGGCGTTTTGGCGGTTTACAGCGGGCAAGACCTGTTGGCTGCTGGCGTCAAGCCATTGGCTCGCCCCATGAATTTCAAGCGAGCAGACGGCAGCCAACCACCCGTCACATTTTGGCCACCCAGACAGTACGCTTTGTGGGGGAGCCGATTGTGGCCGTGGTTGCGACCACAGAAGAACAAGCTCGCAATGCCATCGAAGTCATTGAAATTGAATTCGATGCCCTGCCAAGCGTCACCACCTTGAGCGATGCACTGGCCCCTACCGCCCCACTGTTGACAGAAGCACCTGACAACCGCGTTGCTGAAACCCGATATGGCGATGCGCAAGCCACTCAGGCAGCCTTTGACCAAGCAGCCCACGTGGTGCACCTGAACATCGTGAACCAACGCTTGGCTGCCTTGGCCATCGAACCTCGCAGCGTTTTGGCCTACCCCGACCAAGGCCGCTTGCACATTCGCATGAGCAGCCAAATGCCATCCGGCGTTCGCAACACGGTTTCTGACTTGCTCAGCATCGACAAGGAAAAGATTCGCGTCATCGTGGGCGATGTGGGCGGTGGTTTTGGCATGAAAACTGGCGCGTACGCCGAAGATGTGGTCACCGCTTATTGCGCCCACTCGCTGCAACGGCCCGTCAAATGGATCGCCGATCGCAGCGAAGAGTTTCTCAGCAGCTCGCACGGCCGCGACATTCAAACCCAAGCGGCCATGGCCTTGGCCGCTGACGGCAAAATTTTGGGCCTGCGCATTGAAACTTTGGCCAACGTGGGTGCCTATCCCACCATGACGGGCCTGGCCATTCAAATGTTGATCGGTCCCGCAACTTCATTCAACCATCGCAAATGCCCTACAAAAACCCCATGGGTCAGGTGTATGACACCGGTGCGTTTGAGATGATCATGGACCAGGCTTTGGAAAAAGCCGACTGGGCAGGCTTTGCACAACGCGAAGCGGCCTCCAAAGCAAAAGGCCTGTGGCGCGGCTTGGGCATTGCCACTTTTTTAGAGTGGACGGGTGGCAATGCCTTGGAAGAAAATGTGCAAGTGCAAATTTTGGCAGACGGCACCATTGAAGTGGCCTCAGCGGTCAACGCCATGGGTCAAGGGATCGCCACCTCCTTGGCCCAACTGGTGGTCGATGTTTTTGGTGTCGACATCTCGAAAGTGCGCGTCATCTTGGGCGACACAGACCGTGCCAATGGCTTTGGCAGTGCCGGCTCCCGCTCACTGTTCACAGGCGGTTCAGCCATGCGTGTAGGCGCAGAAAAAACCTTGGACAAAGCGCGAGATTTGGCAGGCCAAGCCTTGGAAGCATCG